>JAVWJE010000088.1:0-7668 GCA_036639135.1 Carnobacterium sp.
GGCCGAACCACCGTTCACAGTTTATTGTTTTACTTTGTTCAGTTTTCAAAGGTCAATTCTTTTCGTTTTGACAACTTCTAAATATTAGCATTAAGAATTGCGTTTGTCAATTGTTTTTTGAATATTTTTTGTTACATCTACATATTTATCCAACTATTATTCTCTCGTTGTCTTTTAACAACTTTTAAATAATAACACATACAATCAATTAGTGTCAATCATTTTTTTAAAATACCAACTAACTAAAAAAATTGTCTTACGAATATGCTTCAACAACTTCTATTAATATATCAACTTATTATGCATTCGTCAAGAATATTTCTTCAGTTAAACAAATCTTTTCCGACTACAAAGATTCATTCAACTAATTTCATTATTTTAAGAGATTATTTTTATCTTTCTTCTTATAGTGATAATGGATACAAAGTTGCTGGTTCTATCTCTTCTTTTTTTACTATCATCAACAAACCATCGCCTAGCGGAACAATACTGGACTCCAATGATGGATGTTTCATAACTGTATCTAGAAAAGTGTTTAATTTACGATGAATCGCTCTTGTTCTTTTTGGAATTTCTTCATCTGGCAATAAAATTGTCCCACCTTGTAAAACATCATCAACAACTAACATGCCGCCAATTTTTAACAATCGTATACACTCAGGTAGAAATTCATGGTATTTTGACTTTGCGCTATCCATAAATATAAAGTCAAATTGTCCTGTTAGTGTAGGCAGTATATCAGCAGCTTGCCCTTCTAATAGAGTTATTTTATCTGTTAATCCTAGAAGCTCATAATTTTTTTTAGCTTTCTCAATCATAACATCGAAGCGATCGATCGTCGTTACATGTCCATTTTCACCTACATGTTGTGCCATCAAACTAGAGGAAAAACCAATTGCTGCACCAATTTCTAAAATTTTTTCAGGTTTAATTTGCCCTAAAAGTAAATTTAAAAAAAGAACTGTTTCATGCGGAATAATAGGCACTCGCTTTTCATTTGCCTCTCTTTCGATTTCTCCTAATTTACCTAACAGCGGTTTTTGTTTAGTTCTCAAAAACTCTACAACTTCTTTTTGCACTACTGGTCGATCCATCATTTCGTTTCTAGCTGTTTTAATTTCTTTGTTATCCATATACTTTCCTTCTCCTCTTTATTCCATCTTCGAAATTTGCTTGCTTAACATTCTTTCGTTTTCTATTATAAGTTGCCTAAACTGATGAAACAAGTCTTTATTTTATCATTTGTTTTATAAACTGGCTTCAAAAACATTGTAAATGCGCTTTTTTATATGCTATTATCAATATATAGAATACAATAAAATAATTAAAGGAGGATACAATAATGCTCATTAAATCACTCTGTATTCCTAAGAAAAATTTAACTACTGTCAAAGAAAGCGCAACTCTTCAAGAAGCGATTGATATACTCGAGAAATCTGGTTATCGTTGTATTCCAATTCTAGATGAAAGTGGCAAAATTTTCAGAGGAAATATCTACAAAATGCATATTTATCGCCATCAAGCAAACAATGGTGATATGAACTTACCCGTTACGACTCTTTTGAAAAATGCAACAAAATTCATTTCTGTTAATTCTTCTTTTTTTAAAGTGTTCTTTACTATTAAAGAACTACCTTATATATCTGTATTAGATGAAGAAAATCATTTTTATGGCATCTTAACTCATAGCTCTCTTTTGAACATGTTGCAACAATCATGGAATATCGACTCAGGTAGTTATGTTTTAACTATTGCATCTTCTGGCCAAAAAGGTGATTTAACTAATATGACAAAAATTATAAACCGTTATTGTTCTATCTCCAGTTGTATTACGTTAGATGCTGAACGCGAAGAGCTCGTTCGACGTACAATGATGACTCTTGAATCAGGTATAACTGCAGAGACAGTTAAGCAAATCAGCGATCACTTAGAAAAAAAAGGTTTCCGCGTAGTAGAGATAGAAGATTTAGAAAACAACTCATTCTAACCCTGAATTATTTTTAAATTACACTAAGCAATCATAATAAAAAGCCGAAAATAATCTGTTATTTTCTGAAAGCTAGTTTCAATAAACTAACTCTCAATATAACGTGTTGTTTCCGGCTTTTTTTAAACTTCTATTCTTTTATCAAAATGAATTTTTTTATCTAAATACAACATAATAGGTGCGCCGACTACCATGATTCCAAGCTCACCAACCCCAACCGTTAAATACCCAAACCAAAAAGGAACAGAAAAAGCTAAATATAATTCCAAAGCAATCAACGAAGAGAGAATAGTAAATACTAATGAGTTAATAAAGAATTTCACCCGAACATTCGAAACTTTCTTCATTAGCCCACTTGCAATCAATAAAGATAACAAAGAATGACCTACCCCAAATATGAGATCATAGCCTACCATTGTTGAAAATAATAGATTTGAAATAAATACGCCACTTACTATTCCGAAAATATATTTTTTATTAAATACAATAAGATGGTTAAAAATTTCAGCTACTCGAAATTGTAATGCTCCAAAAGAAATAGGCGCTAAAACTCCTGTAACTGCTACGTATAATGCCGCAACAACAGCATTAGTGACAAGACTTTTTATTTTCAAAATTGTGTTCCTCCTAGTTTTTTTCTGTGGGATGGTTACGAACCACATCTTCATTTACTCTGTATCCCTATCATTTTTTTAATACAATTGAATTCTTTTTATTTCCGGTAAAAAAACCTTCCTTAGATTAACAAGGAGGGTTTATGTATCATTTAATTAAACAGACTTAGACAAACCTACACTAATCCCTAAAGCTTCATTGATTTTATCCATTGTTTCTTGGTTTAACTGTGTTACTTTTTCTTTTAGTCGTTGTTTATCGATGGTCCGAATTTGCTCTAACAAGACTACAGAGTCTTTTTCTAAAGCAAATTCTTCTGCCGAAATTTCTACATGGGTAGGCATTTTTGCCTTTTGAATTTTCGCTGTTATCGCCGCTACAATTACGGTCGGACTATAATGGTTTCCAACATTATTTTGCACAATCAATACTGGTCGCATACCACCTTGTTCCGACCCTACAACAGGCGATAAATCAGCATAATAAATTTCTCCCCGTCTTACCATAGGTAGTTCCTCCTTATGATAACTAGCTAGAAATGGGCGCTGACCTCTTTTTCACAATCTTCAAATTCATTACAAATATCAAGGTTGATACGAGACATTTCCGCATATCCTTTACGCAAGGTATCATATATAGTTAAATTTTTTTCCGTAATTTGATTCACGACTGCATTTATTGAGTTAATTTTGTTTATACTTGTTTGAACACCATAGCTCTGACTGTCTTTAGAAACATGACGATTCAAAGAAATCTTAAATACCCGGCCATCGTTATTTCTCATGAACCATACCCTCCAATGAATAGCTTTTTCCTTCTCTCACAAAGAAAACTGCATCTGTACTTAGAGTAATGGTACCATGAAATAACAAGTATTGGAACCTTACATGAATGATTAAAAAAATGTTCGTTTTTTTGACACTATTGCTAAAAAAGCTTCTAACTATATGATTAAATATATTTTCTAGGAATGCGGGCAGTTAAACCACAAGCAACTTCATAATGAATCGTGCCTAGATGATCGGCGATATCTTGTAAAGTAATAACTTGGTTTTGACTTTGCCCTACAAGAACGACCTCTGTTCCTTCTTCAACCTCGTAAGGCAGACGAATCATACATTGATCCATACAGATTCTTCCTATTATTTCACATCTTTTTCCATCTACAAGAACTTCTTGACCTTGCAAATCTCGACGCCACCCATCTCCATATCCTATCGGAATAGTTCCAATCCATTCGCCTTCTTCTGCTGAGTATGTTGCTCCATATCCAACAGTATCGTCTTGTTGCATTTGTTTAATGTAATTGACTTCACTACTGATTTTCATAGCTGTCATTAGAGGGTAAGGTTCTGATAAAACGCCTCCTGATGGATTCAGACCATACATTGCAATACCAAAGCGTATAAGATTTGAGGAACATAATCTATGCCAAAGCGCTGTCGCACTATTAGCGGTGTGTACAAACGGTGGTTTTCGGTGCAAGCTTTTCACTAAAGTATTGAACTTTTCAGCTTGTTGTTCAAATTGTTTTTCATCTGGACTGTCTGCAGTAGCAAAGTGAGTAAAAACACCTTCAAAATAAACGTGTTCACTTTTATCTAGCCATTGTTCTATTTCTCTTAACTCCTGTACTGTCCTAATCCCAATGCGGCCCATCCCAGTATCTAACGCAACATGAACTGCTAATTTTTCGTTACAATTGCTAGTCTTCATTATCTTTTCAGCTTGTTCAAGCCAAGCTAAACTACCGATCGTTACACTAAGTTTCTTTAGTGCCATCAATTCTACATAAGCTACATCTACTAGTCCTAAAATTAAAATAGGTTCAGTAAATCCCACTTCTCTTAATTCTAAATCTTCATCTAAAATTGCTACACAAAATCCCGATGCTCCACCTTCTTTTGCAGCTCGTGCAACCTCTACTGCGCCATGTCCATATCCGTCAGCTTTAACCACTGCATAAAGAACTGTTTTTTTGTCTAGTCTTTTTATCTCTTGTTGAACATTAGCAATAATCGCTTTCTTATCAATATATGCAATTGTTTTTCGATGTATTCCTACAGCCAAACCTCATTCACCCTCTCCTCTATAAGTCGTTTTTTTCTAAAATTATTTGGGCAGCAGCAATTGCATCTGTATGCGTGATTGAAAGAAATACATTTCCATTAAATGGACTTTTCGTCACTATAGGCTTACCTTTTTCATCAGGCAGTATTTCTATATCATGAAATCCTAACTTACCGATGCCCGTTCCAAACGCTTTCGAAAAAGCTTCTTTTGCAGCAAAACGTCCAGCCAAAAATTCTATTTGACGTGAACCTTTTAGTTCGTTAAATATGGCACATTCAGCTTGTGTTAATACTCGGTTTGAAAAGGTGATTCTTTTTCTCACAGCTTGCTCAATCCGATCTATTTCCGTGATATCTAACCCTATTCCTACAATCATTTTTTGCCTCTCTTTATATGTACTTTTCTTACCACATTCCCTAGTTATGCTTTGGTGTCATTCTAGCTTCACCTATACTTGTGCTTATATTATCAGACTAGAACAAAATTGTCACTTATTAAACACATTATTTTACCTCAATAGTTTTATCTAATCAAAAAAAGCCATTCTAACTTGAAAAATGATTTTCTGTTGAACAGACTTTCTGTTGAACATATGAAGAACAAAAAGAAACCTGCTTTGTAGCTGCTTAATATCAGCTACAAAACAGGTTTAAAAAATTTGAATAATTAAAGACTATTAGTTTATACCAACGTCAGTTGATGTAAAACCGAACATACTTCTTTAGTCTTTGTTACGGATAGTAAAGTTACGATCTCCGCCACCTTGACGTCGGTCAGAAGCTGGCTTGCTACGACGACTGTCGCTACTGCCACGTTTCTTATCTGAACTATAACCTGATCCTGATCCTGAACCTGATCCACCACGACGTTCGCCTGGTTTTCCACCACTGCGATTGCCACGGTATCCGCCGCCACTAGGTTTTCCTTTATAACCACCACGTGATGAACCACCTTTATTACCGCCGCCTTTGCTTGCGCCTCGGCTTGGTAATGGGCGTTCTGGTGTAATTTTAACTGGAACTGCTGCTGCATCTTTAGAAATGCTCTTCAAGAAAGAAGCTGCTATATCTTCAGCTGTATATGTTTCTAATAATTGAGCTGCTGCTTTTTCATAAATTTCTAATCCATTAGCATCAATAATAGAACTTGCTTCTTCCATAGATGCTTTAATTTGTCCTTCAAAAGCTTCAGCGTTTGTTGGCGGACGTAAAGGAGTCATTTCTTTTTTAGTTAAGTCTTCAATGACACGTAAATAGCCCATTTCATTTGGAGTTATGAAAGAAACTGAAACTCCTTCTTTACCTGCACGACCAGTACGGCCGATACGGTGAACATAGCTTTCTGGATCTTGTGGAATATCATAGTTATAAACGTGTGTTACTCCTGAAATATCCAATCCACGTGCAGCTACGTCAGTTGCTACTAAAATATCTATTTTACCAGTTTTAAATGCTTTTAATACACTCATACGTTTTTGTTGAGAAAGATCGCCATGAATTCCTTCAGCACGGTATCCGCGCATTTCTAACCCTTTAGCTATTTCATCAACACGACGTTTTGTACGTCCGAAGATAATTGTTAACTCAGGTGTTTGAACATCAAATAAACGTGTCATAATATCAAATTTTTCAAAGTCTTTACAACGAACAAAGAATTGTTCAATTAAGCTATCAGATAACGTAGTCGCTTTGATACTAACGTGTTCTGGATTTTTCATGTATCTTACTCCAATACGCTTGATAGGAGCTGGCATTGTTGCTGAGAATAACAATGTCTGATGTTCTGCCGGAACTTCGTGAATGATTGTTTCAATATCATCAATAAAGCCCATATTTAACATCTCGTCTCCCTCATCCAAGACTAGTGTTTCAACATGATTTAATTTTAGTGTTTTACGTTTTATATGATCTAATAGACGCCCTGGTGTACCTACGATGATATGTGGTGCATCTTTCAATGCACGGATTTGACGACTAATGTCTGCTCCACCATAAACAACTTGAACACGGACTTTTTTGTCACGGCTTAAACGAAATAACTCTTCTTGTGTTTGGATAGCTAATTCGCGTGTTGGTGCAATAACTAAACCTTGAACTGCGCGGTTATTTACATCTATTTTTTGTAACATTGGTAAACCAAAAGCTGCTGTTTTACCAGTACCTGTTTGTGCCTGCCCAATAACGTCTTTTCCTTCAAGTGCTAATGGAATCGTTTGTGCTTGAACCGGAGTTGCTTCCTCAAAGCCTAAACGTTCTACTGATTTTAATAATTCTGGTGCTAAACCTAATTCTGAAAATTTCAAATATATTTCCTCCCAATTTTGAAAACCGTAAAGAGAGATTTTTGCGAAATACAGGCACCATCATTGTTTCAATTCAGACGCACCTGTTGCTGTCACTCCATATAAAAACTCAGCTTACTCAAATAAAGTATCTTTAGCCGAATCCTTCATTTCATATCAAAAGCTTGGATAAATTCCAAGCTCGTCTGCTTATCTATTTTCACAAAACCCTCATTGGTTTTATCTTTTTTAATTAAATTTCTCATTTAATCTAATTAATCTTAACACGTCTATATATGATTATCAAACAATTTACCTCCTCATTTCCATGAACACGTTTCCTTTTTATATTTTTTAAATTAAATGACCTTTTGTTTTCTATATTCCTTCTTTTTATCCTACCTATGAAACAACAAAGCTTAATCTTTTAAAAAGAAGAGTAATTAATATTTCACTATAAATAAAAAAAGATTGAGAAAGTTCTCAATCCTTTTTTTATTATTAATCGCGTCTGTTACCAAAAATACGCAATAAGCCAAGAAAGATATTAATGAAATCTAGGTATAAACTCAACGCTCCACTGATAGCTAGAGCACCTAGAGCATGTTGTCCACTAAATTGGATATAGAGTTGTTTTAACTTATGAGTATCGTAGGCAGTAAAACCAACGAAAATTAAAACTGTGATAATAGATAAAACGAAATCAGCAGGA
>JAVWJE010000089.1:0-7523 GCA_036639135.1 Carnobacterium sp.
AATCTTGTTAATCTGTATAAAGAATAGTCTCAGGAGGTTATATATTGAAACAATTAAAAACACCCATTTTTTGGAAAGAGCAAGCTAAAAAAGTCTTCTTCGTCTTTTTTGCATCTATAACGAACTCGATTGCATTGAATAGTTTTCTTATTCCTTCTCATATCTATGCTCCAGGAGTAAATGGGATATCACAGTTATTGTCACATATTGTTAAAAGTGGTTTACACATTACAATTGATACAGGAATCTTTATCTTATTAATTAATATACCAATTGCTTTGTTAGGTTGGTTTAAAATTGGCAAAGATTTTACGCTGTATAGCTTTATGACATCCGTTATGATTTCGTTTTTCACTATTATTTTACCAATTTCTCCACTAACAACAGATCCTATTATGAATTCTCTTTTTGGTGGAGTGATAGGTGGTGCAGGGATAGGATTTGCGCTTAAGTATGGTTTCTCTACAGGAGGAATGGATATTATCTCTATGGTTTTAGCTAAAACAACTGGTCGGTCAGTAGGGAGTTTGCTTTTAATTATAAATGGACTGATTGTTGTTGCGGCTGGATTTATAAACGGTTGGCAATATGCTATGTACACTCTATTATCTATCTATGTGATGACGAGAGTAGTAGACATGATTCATACAAGTCATCAAAAAGTGACAGCAATGATTGTTACAAATGATCCAGATGCTTTAATAAAAGCTATTCATGCAAAATTGATTCGTGGTATAACGGTTATTCCAGCTAAAGGTGGTTATACAGGAAAGGATCGATCAGTTTTAATGATTGTAATCAGCAATTATGAGATGTATGATTTAGAACAAGCAATGAAAGAAGCAGACACAGCAGCATTTGTTAACTTTATGGGTACGAATAAAGTACTAGGAGAATTTTTAAATTCTGATCAACAAAAAGCTAGAAGAAATGATCAATAGTCAATAAAGAAAAACAAAAAAAGCTAGCTCATACATTTATATGGGCTAGCTTTTTTATATTGTTAAATTCGATTTTTTAAGTTACAGATTGAGGTAATTTTCTAAATAAAGAGCTAGTCCGTCATTATCATTTGTCTCTAGTGTAATATCATTAGCGATATCCTTAAGCGCTTGTATACCATTTTTCATCACTACGCCGTTTCCAGCATATTGAATCATTTCATAGTCGTTGTCTTCATCTCCAAAGGCAATAATATTTTGTTGTTTGATACCATAAGCGCTAGCCACTCGTTCAACACCAAGGGCTTTTTGAACACCAGCTGAAACTACTTCTAAACAAGGAGAGTTGCCACCCCAAGTTCTGACTTCAACTAAACTGCCATAACGTTGACTAATTTTATTGATAATTTGTTCTTGATTTTCTTGAGCTGTAAATACGCAAACAGATGTAGGGCTTTGTTTTAACGTTGCAGCAGATAGCTTAAGAACATCTTTTTGTCCATCTGGGAAAAAATCTGGATAAGGTAAAAATGATTCATCGGTATAAACAGAATCAAGCAATTCTGCTGCAATAAGTTGAATATCAAAATCTTTTTTCAAATCTAACATATCTAAAGCTATATCTCGACTAACGGTTTTATGGTACTGGTTTGACCAGTTTTTTTCATTAGGCAAATGACATAAAGCACCATTAAAATTAATCATAGGTGTAATCATTTTTAATTGGTCATAATAATGCTTGCTATTGCGATAAGGTCTACCGGTAGCAATCGAAATAATGTGGCCAGCTTGTTTAGCCTTTTTAAAAACTTGTTTTGTTTTATCTGAAATTAGAGATTGTTGATTTAATGTCGTTCCGTCTAAGTCGATGGCAATGAGTTTTTTATCCATATTTCTCTCCTTCTATTACAAGGCATTTGTTTTTTATGTTAAACTAAAGCAAACATATGTGTGTATACTGTACCATAAATGAACAACTAACGAAAAGAGGGAAATGATGATTTCAATAAAATCTTTAACAGTAGAAGGAGTACCATTATTAGAAATAAATCCTGAAGGAAAAGAAAATGAGTTGTTGCCAACGGTTATATTCTTTCATGGTTGGGAAAGCAATAAAGAGAGTTGTTTGGTTCATGGGTATGAATTAGCTAAACACGGATTTCGTGCCTTATTGCCAGATGCTTATCTTCATGGAGAACGAAAGGAAAAAGACTTATCAAAAGAAGGATTAGAGTTTTGGAATGTAATTACAAGTAGTTTAAGAGAACTATCTATAATAAAAGACCACTATGTAAATGCAGGAATTAGCGATGCTAGTCGTTTTGGGGTAACGGGTCTTTCTATGGGAGGGTTCACAACTTGTGCTGCTTTAACACAATATCCTTGGATCAAAACAGCGGTCGTATTGATGGGGAGTCCAGATCCAGTCAACTTTACGAAGTGGTTGTTATCATCTAAGTGGACAGAAGGAATGGAACTTCCTTTTAATGAAGAGTTTTATACCAAATCATTAGCAAAATTATCGTCGATCTCTTTATCCACGCATCCAGAACGCATCGCTAATCGTTTTCTTCATTTTTGGCATGGAACGATTGATGAACTAGTGCCTTATCAACCTACTTTTGATTTTTATCAAAAAGAAAAACAGCAAACATACGGTTCGAACCTAAGCTTTTCCACTAGTGAGGATGTTGGGCATAAAGTTCCATACGTTAAATCTGTAGAAATGGCTGAATTCTTTTCGGCTCATTTGTAAGTTAGGTTGAGTATAAAATGAACCGATTTACTTTTTTGTTTTAACCAAGTAAACTGATGGTAACAATTGGAGGTGCTCGTGAATGGAAAAGGATAGTAAATTCTGGAAAAAAGATGAAGCAGAAGAAATAAAAGAACGTATTATTGCTGCTTTGGAACAAGTAATAGACCCAGAACTTGGCATTGATATTGTCAATTTAGGTTTGGTCTATCATGTTCATTTATATGAAACAGGTTTTTGTCAGATCGATTTAACTTTGACAACAATGGGATGTCCTCTTGTTGATGTGATTACAGATGATATTATAAACGCTTTAAAATCCGTGCCAGAAGTTACTTCTTCAGAAGTGAAACTAGTTTGGTATCCTGCATGGTCGACGGATAAGATGAGTCGTTATGCCCGAATTGCTTTAGGAATACGATAAAAAGTTCTGACAAATGTCAGACTTTTTTTTATTTAAAAATTATTATATAACAATAATTTTTAAATAAAAAAAAGAATGAAATCTTTGACCAAAACTAACCAAAAGATTACAATTAAAACATAAGTGAATGAATAGTATTGAGTTAAGGAGGAATTAAAAATGGATAGTGAAAAAATGACAACTACCATGCAAGAAGCTTTAGCAGAGGCGCAAAGTGTAGCGATGAATAGACATCATCAAGATATAGATATTGTTCATCTTTGGAAAATTTTTATGACACCTGATAATTTTGCTCGTGGCTTTTATCAAAGCATAGGAGTTGATGTGGATAAATTTGAAAAAGTTATTGATCAAGAATTAGATCGATTGCCAGTAGTAGAAGGCAGTTCGGTTAATTATGGTCAAAATATTAGTCAAAATCTTTATAGTTTATTGTCTGAAGCGGATAAATTACGTGAAAGCTTTCAAGATGATTATTTAGCAACAGAGATTGTGATTTTAGCCTTAATGAAATTAAAAAATTACGTGTTAACAAAGTATTTGTTAGTAAATGGTTTAACCGAAAAAGAATTAAAAGCAAGTATAGAACAATTGCGAGGGGGCGATCGTGTGACTTCACAAAATCAAGAAGAAAGTTATCAAGCTTTAGAAAAGTATGGAATCGATCTCGTTAAAATGGTGAAAAGTGGAGAACAAGATCCTGTAATCGGACGAGATGAAGAGATTAGAGACGTTATCCGTATTCTTTCAAGAAAGACAAAAAACAATCCTATCCTAATAGGTGAACCAGGAGTTGGTAAAACAGCCATTATCGAAGGCTTGGCACAAAGAATTGTGCGTAAAGATGTTCCAGAAAATTTAAAAGATAAAACCATTTTTTCTTTGGATATGGGTGCATTAATTGCTGGTGCAAAATACCGTGGAGAATTTGAAGAACGTTTGAAAGCTGTTTTAAAAGAAGTTAAAAAAAGTGAAGGAAAAATTATTCTTTTTATAGATGAAATTCATAATATAGTTGGTGCTGGTAAGACTGAAGGAAGTATGGACGCTGGAAACTTGTTGAAACCGATGTTAGCTCGTGGTGAATTGCACTGTATTGGTGCAACAACACTAGATGAATATCAACTCTATATGGAAAAAGATAAAGCCTTAGAAAGACGTTTTCAAAGAGTACAAGTTGATGAGCCAAGTATTGAAGACACTATTAGTATCTTACGTGGGTTGAAAGAACGATTCGAAATTCACCACAGTGTCAATATTCAAGATAATGCTTTAGTTGCAGCTGCAAATCTTTCAAGTCGCTACATTACTGACCGTTTTCTACCGGATAAAGCCATTGATTTAGTTGATGAGGCTTGTGCAACAATTAGAGTTGAAATGAACTCAATGCCAACAGAATTAGACCAAGTAACCCGTCGGTTGATGCAGTTAGAAATCGAAGAAGCGGCGTTGAAAAAAGAAAAAGATGAAGCAAGTAAACGTAGATTAGAAATCTTACGTGAAGAGTTAGCAGATTTGCGTGAAGAAGCCAATTCTCTGAAAATGAAGTGGGAAACAGAAAAAGAAGAAGTTTCAAAATTGCGTGACAAACGATCAGAAATAGAAAAAGCTCGACGTGAACTAGAAGATGCTGAAAGCAATTATGACCTAGAGCGAGCAGCTGTTTTACGTCATGGTCAAATTCCAGCATTAGAAAAAGAGTTAAAAGAATTAGAAGTAGAAAATTTAAAAGATCAAGAAAACAAACAAAGATTGGTTCAAGAATCTGTGACAGAAAATGAAATTGCGACAGTTGTAGGCCGAATAACAGGTATCCCTGTGACTAAATTGGTTAAAGGAGAAAGAGAAAAGTTGCTTCATTTAGCAGATACATTGCATGAGCGTGTAATTGGACAAGACGAAGCAGTTGAAAGTGTAACCGACGCTGTTATTCGCGCGCGCGCAGGTTTACAAGATCCGAATAGACCACTTGGTTCTTTCTTGTTCTTAGGCCCAACAGGCGTGGGCAAAACAGAATTAGCCAAAGCCCTTGCTGAGAATTTATTTGATTCTCAAGAACGAATGGTTCGTATCGATATGAGTGAGTATATGGAAAAACATTCTATTTCTCGTTTAGTAGGAGCTCCTCCAGGCTACATTGGGTATGAGGAAGGTGGACAATTAACTGAAGCTGTTAGACGTCATCCTTATAGCATTATCTTACTTGACGAAATTGAAAAAGCACATCCAGATGTTTTTAACGTTTTACTGCAAGTGCTTGATGATGGTCGTTTAACAGACGGAAAAGGACGATTAGTGGACTTTAAAAATACTGTCTTGATTATGACGAGTAATATAGGTTCTACTATTCTTTTAGAAGGAACGGATGAAAATGGTCAAATCGAAGAATCTGCCAAAGAAGAAGTATTTACTATGCTAAGCGCACATTTCAAACCTGAATTTTTAAATCGGATTGATGATACTATTCTTTTTGCTCCATTAAGCATTGAAGTAGTGAAACAAATTGTGTTGAAATTGACGAATGATTTAGCAAAACGTTTAGCTGAACAAGAAATTGAATTATCCATTTCAAAAGAAGCTCAAACATGGATTGCTGAAAATGCTTATGATCCAACATATGGTGCAAGACCATTGAAACGTTATTTAACAAGAAGCGTGGAAACACCTCTTGCTAAAGAGATTATTTCTGGGAAGATAATGCCTAAGTCTGAAGTAACGATTACGTTAAAAGATGATAAACTCGTGTTCGAAACTTCAGAATTGATCGAATAAGAAATAACTATTAAAGGTTAAAAAGCTTTGTCACCTTCACTCATTAGATTTTAAGTCTAATGAGTGAAGGTGTTTTTTATGTCTTAACCAGTGAAAGATATTCTGAAAAAGGTTTGAAATAAAGACGAAAAAAAACGCATAGGTACATGTTTAAATGCGCCTATCCGTTTTAGATTTTAAGTTCATTGCCTGTCTAGTTTATTTGGTCTCACCAGCATGGATTGTTTTTGGAACAACTTGTCCGATTAGCAGAATAATAACTGCTGAGACGAGTCCAATCAAAGTAGCTGTTACAAAATCATATGAACCGCCGGTTAAAGAACTGCCAATGTAGTTAACAGCTTGACCAATGCAAAAACCCCAAAATAACGTAACAATAATTTTCATAATACAACACCTCTCTTATTCAAGTTAATTTTATCACGTTTAAAAAATTTGTAAAGCAAACGATAGAATTGTTGGTTTTGTATGTATTTGCGCATCCTTACGAATTAAGGTTATAATATATGAGATGAAAGAGAATGGAGTGACTAAAATGTCCTTTGTACAATTGCAAGTTATCAGTGCTTATAGTTTGTTAAAAAGTACGTTATCAATTGAAAAACTTGTCGTTTCTGCCAAAGAACGAGGGTACAAAGCAATTGCTTTAACTGACCACAATGTCATGTATGGGATTATCGATTTTTATAAAGCGTGTGTAAAGCAAGGAATTAAACCAATTGTTGGGTTAACCTTAGATATTCAAGGGGTTATAAATAGTCAAAAAGAGTACCCTTTAATCCTTTTAGCTCAAAATAAAATAGGCTACGATAACCTGATGAAGGTTTCCAGTAAAAAGATGTTGAGGGAACGTGATGAAAAGCTAACATTGGAAGATCTAAAAGATTACAGTAACGGATTAATTGCTATTTCACCAGAAAAAGATAGTGAATTTGGATCGTTTTTATTTAATAAGGAGCAAGAAACAGTCGTAAATATACTTAATACACATCTAAAAATTTTTTCTGCTGAGAATTATTTTGTAGGGTTGCAGCTATATGATCGAATAGAAGAAGTCCAGTCCTCAATCATTCAACTTCAAAATCACCTAACTTTTAAAACAGTTGCGTTAGGAGATGTCCGCTATTTAGATCCATCAGATGATTTTAGTAATGAGGTTTTAAGAGCCATTAGTTCAGGCGATAAAGTTTTATTATCTGAGATGACAACAACAAATGGACCGTATTCCTTACTGGAAAAAAAACAACAAGTTGAAAGGTTCAAATCTGTTGGGTTAGAAGGAGCAATCGAACAAACACTTTTAATTGCAGATAAGATAGATTTTGAAATTGAATTGGATCAACATTTGTTGCCTCGTTTTGATTTACCTAGACAAACGAGCACAAGCAGTTATTTAAAAGAACTTTGTTTTGAAGGGTTAGCCAAAAGAAAACCCAATTACACAAAAGACTATCAAGAACGCTTAGAGCATGAATTGGCTATTATTCATAAAATGGGATTTGAAGATTATTTTTTAATTGTTTGGGATTTAATGGCTTATGCTCATAAAGTAAAAATTGTCACTGGAGCAGGTAGGGGATCTGCTGCGGGTTCATTAGTTTCTTATGTATTAAGCATTACAGATGTTGAT
>JAVWJE010000090.1:0-7519 GCA_036639135.1 Carnobacterium sp.
TCCGCTAGGCAGATTAAACATGAATAAAATGACATAGAGAATACCAGATATTAAACTTGAGTGAATACCCCAAATAAATTGTGCACTAGCTCCCAAAACGATCGGGATAAAAATTAATAAAAGCAAATGACTATTTTTATACTTCAAAATAATAACTCCCTCTATATTATGATTAACTATCTATTTTTTGTGAGAACTAACTCATGTAATTTTATAACGATTTTGCTAGTAAATTAAATTTAAAATGATGAAAATCCTACCTATTAATCATTTTTGATGTAATCAAAATATCTGATACCGTCTTTACCAATCTTAACGTTAAAAGATAATTTTTGTTGCGAATCAAATTTTATATACTCACCTTCATAGTCACCAAAGCGATAACTAAAATTAGTACTTTCAGGATACCCATATAAGTAACATATGACTTTCCCCTCTTTTAAAAAAACAATTTGATTCATATTATCATTTACTGTTTCATTTATTGGATCCCATTTGTATCCAACAACTTCATATATCCTATCTTTTGTAGTATAGGGTGTGAAACTATAAAGTACATCCCACTCAAAAGGTGTCCATTTTGAGAAATCCTTAATAACTGTAGGTCCATTCATATTGTCAACTGAATTTTTTAGTTTAGCAGCATTTACATCCCATATATCCTTTTTTAATGGATTAATAATAAACACTAGTGTAATAATCATACCTATTAAGAAAACCCATATTGCTATAGTCTGCTTTTTCATACAATACCCCATTTTAATAGAATCATCTTTGTTGCACCATTTTATATCTTTAACGGTTGTTTGATAGCCCGCACCGTCCGCATACAATAAATAACTTGAAGGAATTGAATGTTGAATAATAAATGTTTCATATGTTTCCTTTAAAAGTATATCTATCTCTTTACTGCAAATAATCATTTTTTTATTTTAAAATAGGGCATTTAGTAATATGGCACAGCAAAGAGCAGTATCTTCCAACTATCCAGTACAGCTTTAGTTGTGCGTGCTGGGTTTGAATGATAATTACCCCGTTGTCTTTCTCCACTTCCTAATGTTCCAGAGAAGAGGATCGAAAGAACAGTTAAAGCTACAGATATAGATTTCATTATTCTAAAAAAGTCCATATTTGTAAATGTCGTTAATAGATCAATCAAGATAATCAAATCTATACTTATTAAAAATAAATTAACCTATTTTTTCATTGTTTTAAAAATTTTATTTTTCAATTCATGCTCTCCTTTTCACGCTATCATTTCTCTAAGTATACTATTTTTTTTAAAAGAATACGTCATATTTAATTATTAAATGCATTCTATTTTTTCACTGTATCATGAGCCAGTAGATACAGTGTTTGCTTGTGTTTCCATTTGTAAAGTGATATGTTTTTTTTACCATTAAAAACAAAAAAAGAGGACCCTATTTTACATAGGTATCCTCTTATAACACTATCTTTTAATTAATCAAATTAAAAAACTTCTATTGACTCATCATAACTAGTATTTTCTGTTAAGTTTTTATAAAAAGCTGCGTAAGTAGCATTCATATATGGATTTAACCATAGGAATCCTATTCCTAGAGAGAGGACACTTAAAATTCCCCAACCTATAAAGCTTAATTGCAGTACAAAGTATTCCCACTTGTGCCCATCCATCATTTTTCTGCTTTCTGTAATGCAATCAAGAGCAGATACTTTCTCGTTTCCAGCAAATGTTTTACGATCTTTAAAAATAAAGTAAGCTTGAGAATAAGAAAATGCCTTTATAATTCCTGGTATAACAAGTAGCAATGTCCATAACGTAACAAAAATTGCTGTAAGTAGATAAACAAGTAACGTGCCTATAAAGTATTTTTTTGTAAATACTTGAAAAGCATGTTTAAACGGCTGTATGCGCATTTCTGGATCTCTCAACCAATCTAGAAAAGTAAATGAAATACCTACAGTAAGAAATGCAGAGATGATACCTGCACTCGTAGACCCAGAACCTTCTGAAGATGTTGTGTTATACATATCAGGATTAGCCATCAAGTCTTTAAAAAGAACTGCTAATACACCTATAGAAATGGCCATCACAATTATTGTTAATATTGTCGGCACAGCATTTAGTAAAACAGCCTCTTTCCATCTCCCTTTTAACAAAGCTTTCGTTTCTGATTTCAGTTCTGCTCTGCTTTTATATCTTTCCAAAAAATCATTCCTCTCATTATCTATTTACTCTAAATCAAATTATACTATAAATAACTATGTTTTTAAATTGAATTCCTTTTTTAGTGTTCTCGTAGCTTAGGTTCTTTTTGGTAATAAATTATATATGTACTAATGATAGCGATTGTTAAGCAAATAAATTCTAAAATAAACGAAGTCATTCCACTATCTTTCAAAAGAGTAGCTCTACATTTTGAGTTGCTACTAAAGTTGTGTGAGAATTAAAGGATTATCCGGAGAAAGTTATATTTATTCAATTGCAATTTCTTTTTTGAGGTAATGTTAAAATGAAATAGAACAACTTTTATCAGTGCCCACATATCTCTATTACTAAAAAAACGTTTCATTCATCCCACTCCCTCACTCGCTTAGTTTCAGAATTTTAATTTCTCTAGTATTGCTTAAACAAAAGATAGGGTAACAATAGATATACTATCGCAACGCAAGTGCAATACCTCATATAATTTTTTTACATTTTTTCATATGCTATAGTTTCATATGCTATAGTATAATAAAGTAAATTACGCTTGATTATGTGAGGACGGTGGTTGATACGGAACCTAAAAGCCGATTACAAAAAGAGTGATTTGCTAATAAAGAACAAACGAAATTAGTTACTGCTTTTGAAACCTACGCAGCTCAACATAACGAACGTTTAGAAGATATTAATATTTACAGATCACCTTTTAGAGAAACAAAATCATTTTTCTAGAATTATTGATGGCGGAAAAAATGGTGGTTTTATGCGACAAGATATTGATGTCGAAAAGACATTAGATATTCTCATTCATGCTTTTAATCCTTTTTCCCGCTCGACTCTCTATACCAAAAAATATCGTCCTTAGCTCTGCACGATGGAACCAGAAGAAGAATTGACTATTTTAAAAACAATCTTTACTAGCTAGCTACAAAACAACTAATTTTATTTGTCGTTAAAGCTACAATAAACTTTTTTGAAAGTCTTTTTTCTTACTTTAATCTGGAAGGAATCAGTCAATTGATGAAATCACCGAGCTTAAACTTACGCTTTTCTAGCCTCCAAGGAATTTATTGGATGTGCTTTTGTGCCATGTACGGATTTGCTTCTGTTTTCTTATTAGATAAAAGTTTTGATAATCAAGGGATCGGTTTCATTTTAGCTGCATCAAATATTCTCTCCGTTGTCTTGCAACCAACTCTAGGTTCTTTAATTGATCGCTTAGATAAATTAACATTAAAATTCGTTATGTCGTCAATTTCAATGTTAACAATTTTTCTTTTGGCTCTCTTAATTTTTTTACCTGGCCTACCTTTACAAGATGCTTTGTTGTATACGTTGATTGTTTCATTAACACTAACTTTGCAACCTTTAATTAATTCTTTAGCATTTGAACACATCAATGCTGGGATGGCTATTAATTATGGTTTGACTAGAGGAGTAGGTTCTCTTAGTTTTGGTATAACTTCTTTCTTTCTAGGTCAGCTATTGAGTCGTTATAATACCATTATCCTTCCTATTATCTGTTTAGGTTTATATCTTTTATTGTTGATTTTAATTTTGAGTTTTCCTAATATAGATCATACCAACTCCTCTTTAACTTTACCTGTACATCCTGTTGAGAAATTATATGTCCAAGAGAATACACTAACTTTTATCAAAAAATATAAGCACTTTGGCTTTCTTTTAATCGGAATTGCTTTTCTTTTTCTTTTCCATACGATTGTTAATACGTATCTTGTACAAATTGTTACCAGTTTAGGTGGGAACGATGCCGATTTCGGTTTGGCTCTTACTATTGCAACAATCGTTGAACTACCTGCTATGCTAGGGTTTGGTTATTTACAACAGAAATTCAAAAGTGGTAAAATGCTAATATTTGCAGGTATCTTTTTTGTTATCAGAAGCTTTGCCTTTTTATTTTCTACTTCCCTTTGGATGTTAGTTATCGCCCAATTGCTTCAAGGATTAGCTTTTGCTGTCTACACTCCCGCTATTTCTTATTATGTAAATAAATTAATGAGTCATTTTGATAAAATAAAAGGACAAACTTTTGTTGTAGGAGCAGCAACATTGGGGAGTGTTTTTGGTAGTATCATTGCAGGTTGGTTGCTAGACTCTGCTGATATAATAACCATGTTATCTGTTGGGAGTGTTTCAGCGTTTATTGGCAGCATCCTAATCATTTATTCTGTTCGTACAGATATTTAATTGAGAAAGAAGGAATCAAACACAATGAAACAGTATAATTTTTTATTCTTTGATATCGATGATACGCTATTGGATTTTAAAGCGACTGAGAAATCAGCTTTGACTTTTTTATTTAAAGAGCAAGGATTGGTTTTAACAGATGAGATTGAACAGCGCTACGATCAAATTAATCAAACCTTGTGGCAATCTTTTGAACAGAACAAAATCAACCGCAACGATATCTTTACTTCTCGTTTCCCATTGTTATTTAAAGAATTAGATGTGGCTATTGATGGGTTAGCTTTTGAAAAAAGCTACCGTCATTTTTTAAATCATGGCCATGACTTGATTGATGGCAGTCTAGATTTATTAAAAGAATTAAGCTCTAGACACTCCATTTATGCAGTAACTAATGGAATATCAAAAACACAATACCAAAGAATGGAAGCTGCTAACCTATTACCCTTGTTTAAAGATGTCTTTGTATCTGAAGATACAGGTTATCAAAAACCAATGAAACCTTACTTTGATTATGTTTTTGAACACATTCCCAATTTTTCAATTGACCAATCTTTAATCATCGGTGATTCCTTAAGTTCTGATATCCTTGGAGGCCAAACGGTCGGAATGGATACTTGTTGGTTCAATCCAAACTTAAAACCAACTAATCCACAAATACAACCTACTTATCAAATCACAAAACTTGATGAATTACATGACATTATTTGCAAAAAAAAGTCTTTACTTAAGGATACCTTTTAACGGGTATTTTAAGTAAAGGCTTTTTTCTTTAACGAATTAATAGTTCTCTGCTCACTATTTTTTTCGAGAATAAATCAAAATAACGATTCCTTCTTCAACACTGTATTGCTCTAGGTGCAATTCTAAAAGAGGGTTCCCATCCGCAAATAATTTTGTCCCATTTCCTACAATTACAGGAATCATCCCTATAATATAGTCATCAATTAGATCTTCTTTTATCAAGATGTTAGAAACGCTGGCTCCACCATATACCCAAATATTTTTTCCTTCCACCTGCTTTAAATCTTTAACAAATGTTATTAAATTGCCATTAAAAAATTCACTATTTTCTATTTCAGGTTTTTCTAGTGAATGAGTTAAAACAACTAGCCTTTTACCTGAAAATAGTTCAAGGCTTCCAGGTGGTAAGTCGTCATAAGCTGTTTTTCCAAGTATTAAAGTATCGCAAGACTTCAAGAATACAGAAAAATCAAATGAATTTTCTGTATTCTGCGACGGATCACCGTCACCATGTATCCAATTAAATTGATTGTTTTCATCGACAATTCTTCCATCTAAACTCATGGCTAAGTTTAATATAACTTTCCTCATTTTCTATCTCCTTAATTATGGTTTATTTTATAGATAACTGAATGTAACTGTGGATAAGTATGTGGATAACTTTTTTTATAAGCTTGTTCTTTTTATTCTCTCTATACAAAAGGAACGTTTGTTCGTATAATGAAAGATGAATCCAAAGGAGGAGAAAAATAATGAGTAATCAAAATAATTACAATGACCGAAAAATGGCTAAGTGGCAAGGGTTTGTCTTATCTGACCATGCTGAGCTGATACAAAAATCGGAGAAAATCAAAAATAAATTTAACTTAGCAAAAGAAAAACAAACTCCAGAAATCATTTCAGAAATTATTTTCCAAGCTTTCTTAACAAAAAAACAACTCACTATCCAAATGGAGTTTCTCTTAGATGGGTTATATGAAGATAATCTTATTGGCATCGTCGTTGGTCAGGAAGAAAATAATATTTATCTTCAGACCCATTCTGAACTCGTTGTTCTTGATAGTGATTTCATTCGACATGCAGAAATAAGGGAATCAAAAAAATGGTGGGATTCTCATTCTTAACCTCTATGACCGCCAACCAATCCACTTCTTCTAATAGCCGTTGCACCAGAAGTTAAGCTACTAGCATGCACCAGTGAAGCATAGCCAAACTTATGACGAACTTGGTCAATAACTTCATCGATTTTTTCTTTTTGGATTGTTTGTTCAGCTGATTCAAATAAATCTAATTGCAAATCTGTTTGGATATGTATTTTTCCACAACTAATAGAAATTTGCCTCACTGGCTCTTGTTGGTAATGTGTTCTAAATAAATGCAAACACGTTTCAGTTATTTTTCGGCTAGCTGCCGTAGGGAAAATTTTTAATTGATGACTGAAGCCTCTATCGATGATTTCTTTTGAGAATCCAATCGACAAGTGAATGACGTCTGTCTCAACACGATGACTTCTTAATCGAGCAGCTACTTGTTCAGCCATCTCTCTGATAACTACTTCAATCTCTGCTTGTTGAGTATAATCTCGATCTAAAATCTGACTTTTTCCATAAGATTTAGAGTGAGTCTGGTATTTTTCAGACAGAATACTTCGATCAATACCATGAGCATGATAAAAAAGTTGTTCTCCTATTACCCCTTGAACTCGCTTTAAAGAAGCAACATTGTATTGAGACAGCTGGTAAACAGAAT
Organism: Carnobacterium sp.; assembly: GCA_036639135.1. Taxonomy (GTDB): domain Bacteria; phylum Bacillota; class Bacilli; order Lactobacillales; family Carnobacteriaceae; genus Carnobacterium_A. The sequence continues at coordinate 6,887 of JAVWJE010000090.1, forward strand.
CAATACCTAATTTATACAAGTTTTTTGCAGTTTTACCACCCACACCCCACATTTCTGTAATGGGATGAATCCGCCAGATTGTCTTTGCAACATCCTCATAATGCCAAGCAGCTATAAAATTAGGACTATACTTAGCTTCATTATCTAATGCTAATTTAGCTAACAAAGGGTTGTCTCCTATACCGATTGCGGTTACTAAGCGTAGCCTTTGCCAAATCGCTTGCTGAATTTTCACTGCAATTTCTATCGTTGAACCAAATAATGCATGAGAGGAAGTAACATCTAAAAACGATTCATCAATACTGTAAACATGTAGGTCTTCACTTGAAATAAATTCTTGGAAAATATCGTTTATCATCATATTTACTTTTAGATATAAACTCATTCTTGGTTCAACAATTTGAATTTTCGAATCTTTTGGAATTTCATAGCGTCGAGAACCCGTTTTAATTCCATATTCTTTCTTTACTCGTGGAGAAGCAGCTAAAACTAGCCCACCTTCTTGATCTGGTTTACTCATAACCACTATATACGATTCTAATGGATGAATGCCTCTTTTAACAGATTCTACAGATGCAAAAAAAGACTTTACATCGATACATAAAATATCTCGTCGGGGTTCAGTTGAATAAT
>JAVWJE010000091.1:0-7329 GCA_036639135.1 Carnobacterium sp.
ACTTTTTATAGTCTGCTTCATGATGTTTTCCCATATTAAACACATCCTTTGTAGTCTTTAAGTGTATTATAGATCAGCATGGTTCATTTTGCTTGTATACACCTTTCTAAACTACCTCTAAAATGGTTCAATGTGAAGATTAAATTCACTCAATTTAAGTGAAAAAATGAAACTTTAGAAATAGTGGTGTCAACAAATATAAGGGACTGGTTGTTTGAGTTTCACTCTAATAAGTTAAGTTTATATGTAAAGCTAAAGAACAAAATATGAAAAGACCTTATGAAATTTACATGAAAATAGAATTTATTTTCACAATGTTTTGTAATTCAAGTTAAATGGTGGTAAGATAGCATCTGTCAACAAACCAAAGTAAAAAAAACTGCTAAAGCCATACTTGACCTTTTAATAGGAAGAATTTCATTAGGACTAAAAAAATAAGACATCAAAAAAATAGTCTTATGTCATAGGAAAAATCACATTGTATGGTAGAATTGATACTGAGCTTCAAAAAATTGAGAGAAATACTTAATTTAAAGCTAGTTGGTTTTGTTGGAAAAACAATAAATTAATCACGGAAAAGAGGTGAACGTTGTGGAACATGAATCTCCAATACTGTATCTATTTGGTTTGAGTTTTAATGTAACAAACATGCTCACGACTGTTATGGCCTGTGTCATTGTTTTTTTAGTAGCTTTTATTTGTACCAGAAACATGAAGCTTAAACCTACTGGCAAGCAAAACTTTATTGAGTGGGTTGTCGATTTTGTTAGAAATATTATTTCTAGTTCAATGTCGAAAGAACAAGGAGATAAGTTTGGTTTACTAGGTTTTACTTTAATCATGTTTGTATTTGTTTCAAATATGATGGGATTGCCCTTAATTTTAAATGTAAATGGGCAGCAGCTTTGGAAGAGTCCAACAGCTGATCCGATAGTCACCTTGTCATTAGCTTTTATGATTATTATTATGTCTAACTACTTTGGTGTAAGAGAACAAGGGTTTAAAAATTATTTTATGAATAGTTTTATTAGACCAGTCCCTTTCTTATTGCCAATTAAATTGTTTGAAGAATTTACAAATACATTAACATTAGCTTTAAGGTTATACGGTAATATTTATGCCGGAGAAATTTTAATAGGATTGATAGCCACTTTAACACAAAGTTATGGAATTTTTACGTGGATTGTTGGTATACCTCTACAAATGGTATGGCAAGGTTTCTCTATATTCATTGGAAGTATCCAAGCTTTCGTATTTACAACCTTAACAATGGTGTATATCTCTCATAAAGTTGAACATGAATAAAAAATAGCAAGTTAAAAATTAGGAGGAATTTATTATGGGTTTAATTGGAGCAGCAATAGCAATCGCGGGAGCCGCAATCGGAGCAGCATTTGGATCAAGTAAAGTAATTGCAAAAACAATCGAATCAATCGCACGTCAACCAGAAATGAAAAGTGAGTTACAAACATTAATGTACATCGGTGTTGGGTTAGTTGAAGCTATTCCAATCATGGCAGTAGTTATCGCCTTTATTCTAGTATTTAGCTAATAAATCGAATGAAACAACCGACAAAAATAAGCTGAATAAATGGTAAGAGGTAGAGATAACGAAGGCATCTCTGCTTTTTTTGCGATAGGTCAATCTGAATAGGATAAGGAAGTGAAATTAATGTTCAAACAGTTAGTTTTAGGAGCAACAACTGCAGGGGATACAATTGTTGTACTAGTATCGTTTTTATTATTGATGGTTTTATTAAAGAAATTTGCATGGAAACCGTTGATGAATATTATGGATCAACGGGAACAAAATATTGCAAGTAACATAGAAAATGCTGAAATTGCAAGAAACGAGGCTGAACGCCTAGCTGCAGAACGTCAGGAAAAGCTAGATAAAACTAGATCTGAAGCGGCTACTATTCTAAGCAAAGCTAAAGTGTCTGCTGAAAGTGCAGAAAAAGAAATGTTGGACGCTGCCAGACATGAAGCAACACGTTTAAAAAAAGATGCTAAAAAAGAAATCGAGAATGAAAGACAAATGGCAATGGCAAGTGTTCGTGGCGATGTAAGTCTGCTGTCTATCCAAATTGCTGAGAAACTAATCGGCAAGGAATTAACAAATGAAGGACATGCGGAACTGATCAATAAGTACCTTGAAAGGTTGGCAGATACGAATGAGATTAAATAGTAATATGAATCCGAGCCAATTAGCTAAAGCTTTTTACTATAATGCAATTGAAAATGATATAGAAGATGCTGTTTTTGATAACCTAATGGATGTTCGTCAAATTTATTATGGCAATCCGAATTTGAGTGATTTTTTTAATAACCGTGATGTCGTACAAATGGATAAAGAAAAGATTTTATCAGAAATAATAGAGGATTTTATTCCTGATGTAAAACAGTTTATTCAAACCATCTACGATTTTAGAATGATGAACGAAATGTTATCAATTATCTTCGAGTATGAAACCTTACATGACCATGAAAATCGTACAGTAGTAGCTAAAGTAACAACAGCTGTGCCGCTTCAAAAAGAACAAGAAGAAAAATTAAAAGAAGTATTTAGTAAAAGATTTAATGCAAAAAAAATATTACTGAACAAAATTCAAGATAAAGAAGTTATAGGCGGCGTTATTGTAGAAATTGAAAACACTGTTTTTGATGGCAGTATTCGTTCGAATTTAGAAAAATTAAAAAAACAAATGATTAAATAGTTCGAAAAAAGAAAGTTGAAGAGGTGAAAATTTATGGGGTTAGAAGCTGAAGAAATCAGTAAGCTCATTAAGCAACAAATTGAAGGTTTCAGCAGTGAGTTGGTTGTTGATGAAGTTGGAACAGTAAGTTATGTCGGAGATGGTATTGCTCGAGCTTATGGATTAGAGAATGCAATGGCCGGAGAACTACTTGAATTTTCTAACGGTGTTTACGGAATGGCTCAAAACTTGGAGACAAATGATGTTGGTATTATCATTTTGGGCCAATTTGAAGGAATAGTTGAAGGAGACATAGTTAAACGTACAGGCCGTATTATGGAAGTTCCAGTAGGTGTAGAAATGATAGGCCGGGTGGTTAACTCACTTGGACAACCTGTAGATGGTTTGGGAGAAATTAAGACGACCAAAACACGCCCGGTTGAAAACCCAGCTCCTGGAGTAATGGATCGTCAATCTGTTTTTGAACCATTGCAAACAGGTATTAAAGCCATCGATGCATTAGTACCAGTTGGTCGAGGACAACGTGAACTTGTGATTGGAGATCGTAAAACAGGTAAAACGAGTCTTGGAATTGATGCAATCATCAATCAAAAAGATAAAGATACGGTTTGTATTTACGTAGCAATTGGACAAAAAGAATCGACTGTTCGTTCTTTGACTGAAACATTAAAAAAACACGGTGCAATGGATTATACAATTGTCTTAACAGCAAGTGCGTCACAGCCAGCTCCGTTATTGTATATTGCTCCATATGCTGGTTTAGCAATGGCAGAAGAGTTTATGTATAATGGAAAACATGTTTTAATTATTTTTGATGACTTAACTAAACAAGCAGCAGCTTACCGTGAACTATCTTTGTTACTTCGTCGTCCACCAGGTCGTGAAGCGTACCCAGGAGATGTGTTCTATTTGCACTCACGTATGTTAGAACGTGCAGCTAAATTGAATGATAAATTGGGTGGTGGCTCTATCACGGCTCTTCCAATCGTTGAGACGCAAGCAGGTGATATTTCTGCTTATATTCCAACAAACGTTATTTCTATTACAGATGGTCAGATTTTCTTGGAAAGTGACCTGTTTTATTCAGGTGTAAGACCAGCTATTGCAGCCGGTTTATCTGTTTCTCGTGTAGGTGGAGCAGCACAAATTAAAGCAATGAAAAAAGTATCAGGAACATTGCGTTTAGACTTAGCAAGTTTCCGTGAACTAGAAGCATTTACTCAATTTGGCTCAGATTTAGATGCAGCTACTCAAGCGAAACTAAATCGCGGACACCGAACAGTAGAAATAATGAAACAAGGGCTTCATGAAGTTATCAGTGTTGAAAAACAAGTACTAATTTTCTATGCTTTAACACATGGTTTCTTAGATACAGTTCGTACAAGTGAGCTTCGAAGATTTGAAAGAGAATTCTATGATTTTGTTGATAATCAACACCAAGAATTTATTACTGAAATAAATGAAACAAAAGAATTACCAGATAGTGGAAAAATAGATGCTATTATTACTGAATTCATCGATAACTTTTTCACGAGTACGATTGATTCTGATAGCTCAGATTACATGCCAGAAACAATGTAAAGGCGGTGAATAAGAATGGTAGAATCATTAAATGATATTACAAAAAAAATTTCTTCAACTAAGAAAACAAGCCAAATCACTAATGCTATGCAAATGGTTTCAGGAGCAAAATTATCAAAAGCAGAACAAAAAGCAAAAGGATTTCAAATCTATGCAAACAAAATTAGAGAGATTGTTACTCATCTAGCGCATACTCAATTAGCAATACTTGAGGACAGTGCACTGATTGGTACAAATTCTCCTTCTAATATCGATTTTCATGACATGTTAATTGAACGCCCTGTAAAAAGAACAGGATACATTGTTATCAGTTCTGATAAAGGGTTAGCAGGTGGTTACAATAATTCTGTTATCAAAGCTACAATTGATATGATTCAAAGAGATCACAATTCTCCTGATGAATATATTTTTATGGCTGTTGGTAGTACTGCTGGAGACTTCTTTAAATCAAGAGGAATGAATGTGGCTTATGAACTAAATGATATTAGTGACCATCCAACATTTGATGAAGTTCGAGGAATTGCTCGAACAGCAACAGAAATGTATAAAAACGCCATATTTGACGAGTTATATGTTTGCTACAATCACCATATCAATACAATCAGTTTTGAGTACCGTGCTGATAAAATGTTGCCTCTAAATGATCTCGACCCAACAGAAAGAGTTGAGTACGAAAGTGATTATTTATATGAGCCATCTAAAGAAGAAATTCTTGATATTTTATTGCCTCAGTACGCAGAAAGTTTGATTTATGGTGCTATCTTAGACGCAAAAGCTGCTGAACATGCAGCCCGTATGACAGCTATGAAAGGTGCAACCGATAATGCCAAAGATATCATTGACGATTTAACGGTACACTATAACAGAGCTCGCCAGGCTGCTATCACAGAAGAAATTACTGAAATTATAGGCGGAGCTTCCGCACTAGGATAAAAGTAATGAATGGAGGGAAACGAATGAGTAGTGGTCGTATTGTTCAAGTTATTGGTCCGGTTGTAGATGTAGAATTTCCAGTAAACAAAGAAATTCCAGAAATCAATCATGCTTTGATAGTCAGAAAAACTACAACAGGTAATGAAGAACAAGATGCAAGAAAAGAAAATACAGTCGTTTTAGAAGTAGCATTACAATTAGGTAATGGCGTGCTTAGAACGATTGCAATGGAATCAACAGATGGATTGCAACGTGGTATGGAAGTAACCGATACAGGTGGATCTATTAGTGTTCCTGTGGGTGAAGAAACATTAGGACGCATGTTTAATGTGCTAGGAGAAACGATTGACTTAAAAGAGCCGTTTGGAGAAGATGTTCGTCGTGATCCTATTCACCGCTTTGCACCAGCTTTTGATGAATTAAGCAGTAACACGTCTATTCTCGAAACAGGTATCAAAGTAATCGACTTGTTAGCACCTTATTTAAAAGGTGGTAAGATTGGGTTATTTGGAGGAGCAGGTGTAGGTAAGACAGTGCTTATTCAAGAATTAATTCATAATATTGCTGAAGAACATGGTGGTATTTCGGTGTTTGCTGGTGTTGGAGAGCGAACGCGTGAAGGGAACGACTTGTACTTTGAAATGCAAGAATCTGGAGTAATTGAAAGAACAGCTATGGTTTTTGGGCAAATGAATGAGCCTCCTGGTGCTAGAATGCGTGTAGCATTGACAGGTTTAACAATTGCTGAATATTTCCGTGATGAAGCTGGACAAGATGTATTGTTATTTATTGATAATATTTTCCGTTTTACTCAAGCAGGTTCAGAAGTTTCAGCGTTACTTGGAAGAATGCCTTCAGCAGTTGGTTACCAACCAACGTTAGCTACTGAAATGGGTCAATTACAAGAACGAATTACATCAACAAATAAAGGTTCAATTACATCTATTCAAGCTATCTATGTTCCGGCGGATGACTATACTGACCCGGCTCCAGCGACTGTTTTTGCTCACTTAGATGCAACAACAAACTTAGAACGTAAATTGACTGAACAAGGGATTTATCCTGCAGTTGATCCTTTAGCTTCAACTTCAAGTGCACTTGCACCTGAAATTGTTGGAGAAGAACATTATCAAATTGCAACAGATGTTCAACAACTATTGCAACGCTACCGTGAATTACAAGATATTATTGCTATTCTAGGTATGGATGAGTTGTCAGATAGTGAAAAAATTACTGTTTCTCGTGCTCGTCGTATCCAATTTTTCTTGTCACAAAACTTCCACGTAGCCGAAGCGTTTACAGGATTACCAGGATCATACGTACCTGTATCTGAAACCATTCGTGGTTTTAAAGGGATTTTAGAAGGACGTTATGACGATTTACCAGAAGACGCTTTCCGTAACGTTGGACGCATCGAAGAAGTAGTAGAAAAAGCTAAGGCATCTGGTTACTAGTAAAGGAGGACAATCATAATGGCGGAATTACAAGTACAGATTGTGACTCCAGCTGGTATTGTTTATGATCATCGTGCAAGTCGCGTGATTGTAAAATCTACCGATGGACAATTAGGTATTCTTCCCGGCCATACACCCATCATCGTACCTTTAATAATTGATGGTGTCCGAATTGAACGTGTATCGGTCGAACAGGAAGACTTAATCGCAGTAAATGGCGGTATAATGGAAATGCGAGACAATATTTGTTCGATTATTGCAGATAGTGCTGAGAGAGCGAGAGACATTGATGTTGAACGTGCCTTTGCAGCTAAGCAACGAGCAGAAGAAAAGATAAGAAAAGCTGAATCTGTTCATAATAGTAAACAGCAAAGAAGAGCAGAAGTTTCATTGCGAAAAGCGATTAACCGTATTTCTGTTTCTAAAAGGAATAAATAATTAAAGAGAGAAGCGTCTAGCTAAAGCTGGAAGTTTCTCTCTTTTTATTTTATTGGGAAATAAAAATATAAAAATGAAAAGAGGTATGTGTAAAATAGTTCTCGAGATAACATTATTTTTTTACTAGTAAAAAGAAAGAAGACGTTCTATCATAAATGTATGCTTGAGCGGCAAATACATAAATGAAAGAGGCCTTCTTATGGATA
>JAVWJE010000092.1:0-6995 GCA_036639135.1 Carnobacterium sp.
GAGTGTATCTATTGAAACTATTAATGCAAAAACCGAATGTTCTGTTATTAGATGAGCCAACAAATGACTTAGATATTGCGACCTTAACTGTTTTAGAAGATTATATCGAAACTTTCCCAGGAGCGGTTATTTCTGTATCACATGATCGTTATTTCTTAGATAAAACGGCAGAAAAATTATTGATCTTTGAAGGAGAAGGAAAGGTTATTCCTTACTTTGGAAATATTACGGATTATATAGCTGAAGAAGAAGAAGAGAAGATGGACTACCAAGAAAAAAGGTCTTCTGATAAATCGTCTCATAAAGACACAGATTCTTCTACAAAAACAATCGAAAAAAAAGACTCTAAACGAAAATTAACGTATACAGAAAAAAAAGAATGGGACAGTATTGAACAAGAGTTACTCAATTTAGATACTGAAGTTACCCGTATTCAAAAAGATATGAGCGAAAACGGAAGCAACTTTGCTTTATTGCAAGAACTACAAGAAAATCTTTCATCTCTTGAAAAAACAGTCGAAGAAAAGATGATAAGATGGGAATACCTAAGTCAATTTGAGAACAACTAAAGCATTCAGGAGGAATAAGTTTTGGAAACTGAATATTTAAATTTGGGAGAAAAAGTCATGTTAAAAGGCGCGTCAAAATCGGATAGAACGGGTACAGGAACAAAAAGTTTATTCGGCCATCAGATGCGATTTGATCTTCAAAAAGGTTTTCCTTTATTAACAACCAAGCGTGTGCCTTTTGGTTTAATAAAAAGTGAGTTGTTGTGGTTTATAAAAGGCGATACAAATATTAAATATCTTTTAAAAAATAATAATCACATTTGGGATGAGTGGGCATTTGAGAAATTTGTGACTGGTTCGGATTATACTGGACCAGATATGTCTAATTTTGGACAAAGAGCGACAGAAGATGCTGAATTTAATCGTGTATACAAAGTTGAAAAGGATCTTTTTTGTAAAAGAATTTTAGAAGATGATGCATTCGCTAAACAATATGGAGAACTAGGAAACGTTTACGGTTCCCAATGGCGTAACTGGAAAACATCACAAGGAGAAGCCATCGATCAATTAAAAGATGTTATTGAGATGATAAAAACAAATCCTGATTCTAGAAGATTAATTGTCACTGCATGGAACCCTGAAGATGTACCAACGGTAGCTCTTCCGCCTTGTCACACTTTATTTCAATTTTATGTTGCAGATGGAAAACTAAGTTGCCAATTGTATCAAAGAAGCGCAGATATATTTTTGGGTGTTCCTTTTAATATTGCTAGCTATGCTTTATTGACTCATCTTATTGCACATGAAACGGGCCTAGAAGTAGGGGAGTTTGTCCACACATTAGGCGATGCACATTTGTATTCAAATCATTTAGATCAGATGGCTGAACAACTGACCAGAGAACCTAAACCATTTCCTGATGTTGTACTAAATACTAAAAAAACGAGTATTTTTGATTTTGAAATGGATGATATTCAAATAGAAAATTATAATCCGCACCCGAGCATCAAAGCTCCAATAGCTGTTTAACAATAATATAGAAATGGGTGATATAAATGATTGCATTTTTATGGGCGCAAGACGAAAATGGAATAATTGGAAACCATGGCACACTGCCTTGGAGCTTACCTAATGACTTGCAATATTTCAAAAAAATGACGATAGATAAAGCAATAGTAATGGGAAGAAAAACATTTGAAGGAATGGATAAACGACCATTGCCTAATAGAATGAATATTATTCTAACGACGGATGAAAATTATCAAGCAGATGGCGTTAAAGTCATGCACAGTGTCGATGAAGTGATGAAGTTTGCTAAGAACTATGAAAAGGATACCATTATTACTGGTGGTACAGCTGTTTTTAAAGCATTTATGCCGTTTGCAGATGTCCTTTATAAAACAATTATACATGCAGAATTTGAAGGCGATACGGTCATTCCGGCTATCGATTGGAACGAGTGGAAACTTGTCAATTCTGAAGTTGGATTGGTGGATGAACGCAACAAATACCCACATGATTTTGAAACCTATGTAAAAAAATAAAAATAAAAAATGCATTTCTCAAATAGGAGAATGCATTTTTTATTTTTATTAAGCTGTTTAAAAACATAATAGATTCTTACGTAAAGATTGTTCCTACTAATACAAAAAACACTAAAAAACCAACGCAAAATTTGAACTGTTTTTGTTCGTTTAATCTGTTTCCATTTTCTTTTCATTCTCTAATAAAACCTTCACAGATGAGTATACGAAGATTCGACAATCTGTTATACTATTTTGTGTGTCCTATCTACAAATAAATAGAAACATAACAAAAAAATAAATAAGTTATATCCCAGCTGCAAAAAAATTGCAGACAGAAAGATGGGAAAATCAAAGTGAGTAAAATAACAATAGTGACCGATTCCTCTGCTCAATTAAGTTCAGATGAAATCGAAGCATTAGAGATACACATATTGCCAGTGAACATTTTAATTGATGGGACAACGTATGTAGATGGTGTAGATATTGGGAAAGTTGAATTTATGGAATTAATGGCGTAAGCGGTTAGTCTGCCAAAAACAAGTCAACCTTCACTTGGAAAATTTATCGAGCTTTACGATAAACTTGGAGAAAATGGCGGTGAAGTCATTTCTATTCATATGACTGAATCATTCAGTGGAACAGTTAAAGCGGCTAGATTAGCTGCAGAGATGACAGAGACTAAAGTTACAGTCATAGATAGTACGTTTACTGATCGTGGGTTATCGTTTCAAGTCATTGTGGCTGCAAAGTTAGCTTTAAATGGAGTCGATGAATCAATTATTTTAACAGAAATTGAAAAAGTAAAACAATGTACACATTTATTTATCAGTATCAGAACCCTAGAAAATTTGGTTAAAGGTGGAAGAATTAGTCGAGTAATGGGAGTAGTCTCTCATTTGATGGATATTAACTTAATGTTAGAAATGGTTAATGGAAGCTTAGAAACTCGAGTTAAATGTCGAGGAATGAAGTCAATCAACAAATTTAACCAATCCATGAAAGAAAAGTTAATAAAAATAAAAAATTTGGTAGAAATTTCTTTTTCATATGCGGGTGATTTTGATTACGCAAATGAATTAAAAGAAAGCTTTCAACTCCTATTACCAGATATCCCAATGACCATTAGTCATACAAGTCCTGGAGTTGCGACACATACAGGAACAGGAGCGTTTTCCATTATTTATCATGTGAGATAGAGAGGAAAATTCTGTTAATAAATGGAGGTGAGTTATACAATGAAACTAGTTCGTTCTTTTATCCTGACTTGTTTAATTGTTGCGTTAGGTACATTTGTCGTTGTTCAAGGATTAAACATAATGACAAACAAGAAAGAAACGCCAAAAATTCAACAACAAGTTGATACACCCCAAGGGATTAAGCTTGTAGCCATAGGTGATTCATTGACGAAGGGTGTAGGAGATAGCACACAAAGCGGTGGTTATGTACCTTTGGTTGCCAATCAGTTAAAAGAAGCACCAGGGGTAAACAGCGTAACAACAAAGAATCACGGCGTTACTGGTGAACGAAGTGATGAAATTTTAAAAAGGATCGAAAATCAAAAAGAACTTCAAACGGATATAGAAAAAGCAGATATCATTGTTTTAACAGCTGGTGGCAATGATCTTATTCAAACCTTTAAAAAGGAGAAACTGAACATTAATCAAGAGAGTTTTCTTCAACCAGAAACGGCCTATAAAAAAAATCTCTCTACCATTTTAAAGAGATTAAACAAGCATAACCCAAAAGCTCAGATTTATGTTTTTGGGTTGTATAACCCATACGACACTATTTTTCCAGAAGTGACTGAAATGAAAGACATTCTTCTTTCTTGGAATACAGCGACTGAATCTTTAGCTGAAGAGAATGGAGCGATTTATTTTTCTTTAAGTAATATCTTTAATGGAGAAAAAGAAACGTCACTTTCTAAAACAAATCAGAAATCTGAAAAGACGGCCACAAGTGATTTGTTGTATGAAGAAGATTTGTTTCATCCAAATGATAAGGGCTATCAGTTGATAGCCCAACAATTGTATCGTACAATCTTAAATCATGAAGGACTGGCTAATTAATAACTAAATTTCATTTGAAAGGAGTTTAACATGGAAGAAAAGAATAGAAAGAATAAACTGAATGTTTGGAAATGGGCATTTTTATTTTTGTTATCAATCGTATTAGGAGTTGGAATATGGTTGTCTACTCAATTGACCCCTTTTATCCAAGGAGAGCCTAATTTGTCTTTAAACGAGCCTGTAAAAGAAGAAATGACCTTTCAGCTTCAAGCTCACAAAAAAGACCTGAATCAATTAGTAACAAAATACATTGATGACGAACTTTCTAATAAGCAAGTTAAATTTAATTTTATTTTAGATAAAGAAGCACAATTATCCGGAACTTTTCAATTATTTGGTCATGACGTAGGATTTTCATTGTTTTTAGATCCTTTTGTCATGGAAAACGGAAATTTACAATTCAAAGCGACTAGAATTTCGGTAGGAGCGTTAGATTTACCTATTTCATTTGCAATGAATTTGATAAAGTCTCAATTGGAAGTTCCAGATTGGGTAGCCATTAATACAGAAAAAGAAATGATTGTTTTTAATTTAAATGAGTTTTATTTAGAAAACGGCATGCATTTTAGTGCAGATAAAATAGATTTAGAAAATGATGATATCCGTTTAAATGTTTTCATTCCCAATAATTAAAGAACCTCAAACTTATTGTCTGATTACTTTTAAAAATCTAGAAAAAAAGGAGGACAACGAGTCTATGCAAAGTTCATTTTATCATTACTTAATGACAGAAAGAGACCCGCACAAAAAAGATACAATCACCTTATTTGCTAATGATGCTTATCTTGATGTCGGTTTTCCGAAACAATCAGAAGATTATCAGAAAATAAGCCATTATCTTGAATTAAATGGGGATTACCTACCTGAAATGTCTATTTTTGATGAAGCATGGGAAAGATATTTAGAAAAGGATAAATAAAAAAAACACACAACAGGAGGAAAAAAATGAGTACACACATTAGTGCAACAGAAGGACAAATAGCTGAAACCATTTTATTACCAGGAGATCCATTGCGTGCAAAATACATTGCTGAGACGTTCTTAACAGACGTAGAGCAATACAACAGCGTTCGCAATATGTTTGGGTATACTGGACTATATAAAGGAACAAGAATCTCTGTTCAAGGAACTGGAATGGGGCTTCCATCAATGATGATCTATGCAGAAGAACTCATTACACAATACAATGTTCAAAATCTAATGCGTGTTGGTACAGGTGGTGGAATGAAAGACTCAATCAAAGTAAGAGACGTTGTATTAGCGCAAGGAGCTACAACAGACTCTAGTATCAACCGTCATACATTCCACAACCAAGTTGATTTTGCACCTCTTGCAGACTTTGGGTTATTAAAAACGGCTTATGATATAGGAATGGAAAAAGGGATGAACATGAAAGTGGGAAATGTTTTATCGGCTGATCGTTTTTACAATGACGAGTTAGATAAAAAGAAACTAGCCGACTATGGTGTTTTAGCTGTTGAAATGGAAGCGGCAGGATTATATACCTTAGCAGCAAAATACAACCGCAAAGCATTAACAATATTGACAATAAGCGATCATTTGTTAACTGGGGAAGAGACGACTGCTGAAGAACGTCAAACCACATTTAGCGATATGATTATTCTTGCATTAGAAACAGCTGTTCAATTACCTAAAGCTTAATCTAAAATGAGAGAAAAGTTTATTACGTATTCGAAGGGAGTTGTCCTATGCAAGATGAACCAGAAAAGAAAAAACACAGCAAAGTAAAGCTACAAACCTATCTGATTTCTTTGTTTGTTGTCGCTGCTCTATCAATCGGTGGAACTTATATGTGGACAAAACAAATCAATCAAACTGCACCAACAAAAACACAAGATACGACCGTTTCGCACGAACTTACTAAAGTGGAAGCTGTATATGATCAATTGTTAAGTCAGTATTTTGAAGATGTTGATGGGGAAAAACTCATTGAAGGTGCGTTAAGCGGGATGGTAGATTCTATTGGCGATCCCTATACACAATATCTAGATGTTTCAGAAGCGACATCTTTAAATGATACGATTTCAGCTTCGTTTGAAGGCATTGGTGCTGAAGTAATGAAACAAGGAGATTCTATTATGATTGTCTCTCCTATAGCTGGTTCTCCTGCAGAAAAAGCGGGATTAAAACCTAACGATGTTTTATTGAAAGCCGATGACAAAGACTTAACCGGTTTATCTTTAAATGAAGCCGTTTCATTTATTCGAGGTGAAAAAGGTTCTAAGGTTTTGTTAACCATTCAACGTGGAGAAACTCAATTTGAAGTTTCTGTTACCAGAGATACAATTCCAGTAGAAACTGTGGTCTACAATTTAGATAAAGAAAATCCATCTATTGGTTATATTTCTATTAATAGTTTTTCAACCCCAACCTATGATGAAATAGTAACTGCTGTAAAAGAGTTACGTACTAAAGGAGCGAAATCTTTTATTTTTGATGTTCGACAAAATCCAGGTGGCATACTAGACGGAGCATTAAATATCTCTAATATGTTTGTCGATGAGGGTTCTGTCATCATGCAAACAAAAGAAAAAGATCAAGAACCAGTTAAACTAGTAGCAGATAATAAAAAAATGGGCGACTTCAAGATCACAGAACCTTCTGTACTTTTAGTAGATGAGGGAAGTGCTAGTGCATCGGAAATCCTTGCAGGAGCGTTAAAAGAATCTGCTGATATTCCTATTATTGGAACTAAGACATTTGGAAAAGGTACCGTTCAAACCGTTGCTAGTTTTCCAGATAACAGCGAATTAAAATTAACAATTGCTAAGTGGCTAACACCTACTGGCGAATGGATAAATGAAAAAGGAATCAAACCAACGATTCAAGTTGATTTACCCAAATATACAAAATTATTAATTATCGACAAT
>JAVWJE010000093.1:0-4522 GCA_036639135.1 Carnobacterium sp.
TGGTTTCCAGCGATTTACCAGAAGTTCTTGGTGTCAGTGACCGTATTGTTGTGGTTCATGAAGGCATGATTGCAGGTGAACTTAATAAAACTGAAGCAACGGAAGAAAAAATTATGAGTCTTGCTACTGGAGGATATTAATATGAGCACAGATACAAATAAATTAAAATTAGCAAAAGAAAAAAATTCAAGAAAAGAATTGATTGGAAAGTTAGGTCCCTTATTGGCATTGATAGTATTAGTTATTTTTGTAACTATACTTAACCCAGGGTTTGTAGCACCAAATAACTTATTAAATTTATTAAGACAAGTTTCTACTAATGCTTTAATCGCTTTTGGAATGACTTTTGTCATCTTAACAGGTGGAATAGATTTATCTGTTGGGTCAACATTAGCTTTAAGCAGTGCATTGATGGCAGGAGGAATTGTATCTGGTTTAGATCCTTTGTTAGCAATGATATTAGCCGTTATCGCCGGTGCTCTCTTAGGTGGATTTAATGGTCTGTTAATTACAAAAGGGAAGATGGCACCATTTATTGCTACACTAGCAACTATGACAATCTTCCGTGGAGCAACACTAGTCTTTACGAATGGGAACCCAATTACTGGAATTGGCGATAGCTTTATTTTCAAATTTATTGGACGCGGTTATCTGTTTGGAATTCCTTTCCCAGTTATCTTAATGCTCATTTGTTTTACAGTTTTGTATATCTTATTACACAAAATGACATTTGGTCGAAAAGTATTTGCGATTGGTGGAAATGAAAAAGCAGCTTTTATCGCAGGAATCAAAAGCGAACGCATCAAAATAGCTATTTATGCTATTTCAGGAATGATGGCATCTGTTGCAGGTATCATTATTACTTCAAGATTGAATTCAGCTCAACCGACCGCTGGACAATCCTATGAAATGGACGCTATTGCTTCTGTTGTTTTAGGTGGAACGAGCCTTTCAGGCGGACGTGGTAGACTTGTTGGAACCTTAATCGGGGCATTGATTATGGGGACATTGAATAATGGTTTGAACCTGCTAGGAGTTTCTAGCTTTTATCAACAAATTGTCAAAGGAATCGTTATTATTATTGCAGTCTTATTAGATAGAAAAAAATAAACCACTATAGGAGGAAAAGATCATGAAAAAAATTATTGGGTTTGCAGCAGCGGCAGTATTGTTTTTAGGAGGGTGTGGCAGTGCGACATTAGATGGGGATAATGAGGAATCGGGTGTAGTAGAAGAAAAGGATTCGAAAGATTTAGTAGTCGGCGTTTCTTTATCGACATTAAACAACCCTTTCTTTATTTCAGTAAAAGAAGGAATTGTAGAGTTAGCTGAAGAAAAGGGTTCTCAAGTAAAAGTATTAGATGCTCAAGATGATACTTCTAAACAAAGCAATGATGTAGACGATTTAATTCAACAAGGAGTTGATATTCTTTTGATTAATCCTGTTGATTCATCGGCTATTACTCCAGCTGTTGAAGCTGCAAATAGTGCAGGAATTCCTGTTGTAACAATTGACCGTTCAAGTGAAGGCGGACAAGTGTTAACATTAGTTGCTTCAGATAATGTTGAGGGTGGAAAAATGGCTGCTCAATACATTGAAGAAATTTCTGGTGAAAATGCAAAAGTTGCTGAACTTGAAGGAATCCCAGGAGCTTCTGCTACAAACGAACGTGGCAAAGGGTTCAATGAATACGCTAAAGATACATTAGATGTTGTCGACAAACAAACTGCAAACTTTGACCGTGCTAAAGGATTAACCGTTATGGAAAATATGTTACAGTCAAAACCAGAAATTCAAGCTGTTTTTGCTCAAAATGATGAAATGGCATTAGGTGCGATTGAAGCTATTCAAGCAGCTGGTAAAACAGGAGACATTCAAGTTGTTGGTTTTGATGGAACAGATGATGGCTTAGATGCAATCGAAGCTGGAACATTGAGTGCAACTGTGGCTCAACAACCTGAAGAAATGGGTAAGTTAGCCATGCAAGCAGCATTTGATCATTTTTCTGGTAAAGACGTTGAGAAATCAATTGCTTCTCCGCTAGAATTAATCAAAGGGGACAAAAAATAAAGACTAACCCTTATATACAAGCTAGACTTAATAAATAGTCTAGCTTACTAAAATCAAAAAATACAGTATGAGTTCCTAAACTCATACTGTATTTTTTGTTCTACGTCGAACTGACGTTGGGGAAAAAAATAGTCTTTAGTTATTCAAATTTTTGAACCTGTTTTGTAGGTAATATGTTTTGTTCGGTTTTCACAAAATTTATAGCGTTCGTTTGTAAAAATAATAGATACCGTTGCATAACATGAAATACTTTACATAAAAATATAAGTATACTATACTTTAAGTGTATTAAAATAACGAATGTTCTGAAGAAAGAGGATAAAAAAGTTGATTGAATAAGCAAACAGCTTATTGATTTAACTCGTTATGACTATCTTAGAATGAGTTGTTTCTAAGACTGGTACTTTTGAGTATTTTAATTAAGAGCTTTGGGGAGTATTTTGTTGCATAGATGTTGCTTTTACCATTGTATCTATAGAAACTTCTATCAAAGATAGATACAATAAAAAATAATTGTTTTTATTATCTTCTAGGTCGTTCTCTCTATTAAGAAAGAACGATCTAGAAACTAGAGAGAAATTAAAACCTAATTCTTTGTGTTAGCTTTTTTCTTTGCCTGTTCTATATGCAGAAGGGGTCATATTATTTACTCGTTTAAACGACTGAGAAAAAAAGGACTGAGAAGAAAAACCTGAAATAGCAGAAATATCAGAAATTGGATAATTGGTTGTTTTTAATAATATTTTGCTCTCTCGGATACGAATACTAATTAAGTATTCAATAGGAGAGACTCCGATAATTGCTTTAAATGAATGTGCTAAGTAATATTTATTGAGGTGACTAATCTTTGCTAGACTGTCTAATGTAATGTCCTCACGAAAAGAATTTTCTATATATTTTTTTATATCTGCAATTTCTTTATTTAGTTTTTGATTCTCTGTTTTTTCAACCATTAATGTGTTTTTTCGCAATATCTTTATTAACAAGATATCTAAAAGGCTTTGGGCTATGATAGAATAGCTTTTCTTTTGATTTTGAATCTCTTCTTCTATTTTTTTTAGATAAAATAGATATTCGGCACCTTTATCTTTATATGTATAGAAGGGAATAGGTGTATTAGCTTGATCAGAAAGTGAAAAAAATAAACCTTGAATTCCTAATGCAATGTATTCGAGAGGATTCTCACTGGATGATTTTTCTGTGTGTTCAACATATGCATTAATAATAATCAACTCATGCTTAGCGACTTTGATTTCTTTATCTAAAATAAAGACAGAGCCGTTTCCTTTGGTAATATAGAGCAGTTCGGTAAAGTGATGTGAATGGATTAAACTATGCCAATCTTTTTCATACAGTGATTTTGTGACATATAGCAAAGGTGTAGATGAATTATTGCTATCTTCAATTGGCATTTCAAAGATAATATTGGACAAATTAAGACCCCCATTAAATTAAATCATTCTATTATTAGTATAAACTTTTTAGTAGAATAATTCAATAATAGCAAGAAACATAAAAAATATAGCAAGATAACGATTGTGAAAGCGTTTTACCAATCGTATAATTTAGTTGTTAAGAAAACAAAAGGAGGATTTATTATGAAAAATAAATTTTTATTGGCAAGTTCAGTAGCTTTATTTTCAGTAGCTTTACTAGCATGTGGGAACAATGATACGAAGAAAGAGGATGCAGCGGCTGTCGGAGATGGAAAATCAACAATACACATTGCAGCACTTGAATCAGCATACGGTTCAGAAATGTGGGAAGATATTGTTGAATCATACAAAAAAGCTAATCCAGATGTAGATGTAGAACTAACTGTTGATAAAAATTTAGAAGAAGTAATCAGTCCTAACATGAAAGCAGGTAAATATCCTGATGTTGTATTACTTGGAACTGGTCGTAAATTAGCTCTTCCAGAAACAATGATTAAAGACAATGCACTAGAAGATTTAACAGACGTATTAGATATGAATGTTTATGGAGAAGATGTAAAAGTTAAAGATAAATTAGTACCAGGTTTTACAGATACATTAGTAACAAATCCTTACAACGATGGAAAAACTTTCTTAGCACCCATGTTCTATAGTCCAACAGGATTATTCTACAATCAAAACTTACTAGCTGAAAAAGGTTGGGATGTACCTGAAACATGGGATCAAATGTGGGAATTAGGAGATAAAGCTAAAGCAGAAGGGATTTCATTATTTACTTACCCTCATGCTGGCTACTTTGATGCTTTCTTCTATTCATTATTATTTGAAGTTGGTGGACCTGATTTTTATAACCGTGCAATGAGTTACGAAGACGGAATCTGGGAAACGCCAGAAGCAACAAAAGCATTTGAAATTGTAGGTAAATTAGCAGAATATACTGAGCCAACAACAGTAGCAAACGGAAATGATCGTGATTTCACTAAAAACCAACAATTGGTGCTTGATGATAAAGCTT
>JAVWJE010000093.1:4542-6992 GCA_036639135.1 Carnobacterium sp.
AACGGAACTTGGGTTGTAGGCGAGATGGAAGAAGCGCCTAGATCAGAAGGATTCGAATGGGGAATGACTGCTTTACCAGCTATTGAAGAAGGTGGAGACCGTTATGCCTTTACATTCTTTGAGCAGTTATGGGTTCCAGAAGCAGCTGAAAATAAAGACGCAGCAAAAGATTTTGTAACATACGTTTATTCTGACGAAGCTGCAGAGATCTTTGCTGAAGCAGGAGCTGTGCAACCAATTGAAGGTGTCTCAGAAATATTAACTGGCGACAACGAGCTATTCTATAGTATTTATGATACTGGTGCAAAAGCTGGTATGGGTGGATTTGCTGCAACTGATGCTGTTGAAGGTGTGAGCATGGCAGACGAATTATTTGCTACGGTTGATAGTATTGTAACTGGCGATAAGACAGTTAAAGACTGGCAAACAGCGGTTGAAAAAGCAAGTGACCAATTGAGACCTGCTTTAAAATAAAAATAAATTAAATTTCACGAAGTTTGAACGGTGAGGTTAATCCCTTCACCGTTCTATTTATTAAATTGAGGTGATGAGAATGAATAAGAAAAAAGAAAAGAATTTTTTTATAGTCGTTTGTATGCTTCCAGCATTAATTTTGTTAGCGACATTTATTTTGTTGCCAACAATTGAAGTGTTTAGAATGTCCATGTACAAATGGGGAGGATTTTCGAATAATCAACTATTTGTAGGTTTTGATAACTTTAAAATACTATGGAATGATATGAAGTTTTTTAGAGCATTTCAAAATAGTATCTTATTAATTGTTGTGGTCACACTTATTACAATGGTGTTTGCAATTCTATACGCTACTTTACTTTCAAGAGAAAAAGTAAAAGGAGATAACCTATTCCGGATTATTTTCTATATTCCGAATATTCTATCTGTCGTAGTTATTTCTGGTATTTTTTCAGCTATTTATGATCCTAATACAGGATTATTGAACAATCTCTTTTCAGTTTTAAAATTAGAAAACCTACAAAGACTATGGCTTGGTGATCAAAAAATCGTTATCTACAGTATTGGTGGAGCACTAGTATGGCAAGCTATTGGTTATTATATGGTTATGTACATGTCAAGTATGGCAAGTATTCCAGAAAGTTACTATGAGGCTTCTGCTTTAGAAGGAGCAGGTCGTTTTGTGCAATTTTTCAACATTACGTTGCCTTTAATTTTGAACAATATTCGTACAACCTTAACCTTCTTTATTATTAGTACGATTAATCTAAGTTTCCTTTTAGTACAAGCGATGACAGGTGGAGGACCAGATGGTTCAACAGAAGTATTCTTAAGCTACATGTATAAACAAGCGTATACGAATTCATCGTATGGCTATGGTATGGCAATTGGAGTGGTGATTTTCTTATTCTCATTCGCTTTAGCAGCTATTATTAGTCACATTACTAAACGCGAAGTACTTGAGTATTAAGGGGGACTACATTAAAATGAAAAAAATAAAAAATATGAATATCGATAAGCTTTATCGTCTGTTTATTTATCTAGCTCTAATCACTCTGGCTGTTACGATTTTCGTTCCAGTAGCTTGGGTTTTTGTGGCCTCAATCAAAGAAAATCCTGAATTTTATGGTAGCCCTTGGGCAATGCCTAAAGGATTTTATTTTCAAAACTTTATCGATGCTTTCCAAAAAGCTAATATGGGTAAGTATTTACTAAATTCGTTTATGGTTACTGCGCTATCACTAGTGATCCTATTGATTGTTGCTTTGCCAGCGGCTTACGTTTTAGCACGCTACACATTTAAAGGCAGTAAGTTAATGAATTCATTTTTCAAAGCAGGATTGTTTATTAACGTAAACTACATTGTTGTTCCTATTTTCCTGATGTTATTAAAAGGGGATACTTTCTTGAGAACGTACTTTGGAGAAGGATTTTTACTAGATAACTTATTTGTTCTTTCAATCGTTTATGCGGCAACAGCCTTGCCATTTACGATCTATCTTTTATCAAGTTATTTCCAAACATTGCCGACAACATTTGAAGAAGCAGCTTTTATTGACGGAGCTGGCTATTTCAAAACCATGATTCAAATTATGATTCCGATGGCTCGTCCAAGTATCATAACCATTATTTTATTTAACTTTCTAACGTTCTGGAATGAATATATTATTGCGTTAACATTGATTCCAGGAAAAAATAAAACCTTACCAGTAGGTTTGATGAATTTAATGGCTGCACAAAAATCAGCAGCTAACTATGGTCAAATGTATGCTGGTATGGTTATTGTTATGCTTCCAACATTAATTTTATATATTTTAGTGCAAAAAAAATTGACTCAAGGAATGAGCCTTGGAGGACTAAAAGATTAGAAAGAGGTTAATCAAATGAAAAAGAGAACTGGAAGAGTCACTTTACCTAGTGAACAAAATTTTTTAGCTGAAACAAAAGAAATGATAGAGCGTTGGGGAGCTGACGCA
>JAVWJE010000094.1:0-6429 GCA_036639135.1 Carnobacterium sp.
TGGGTCTTGCCATGCGCCATCAATTAACGCTTCTAAATAGCTTCGCATACTAGTTAATGGTGTGCGTAGTTCGTGTGAAACATTTGAAACAAAATCTCTGCGTTCTCGCTCATTTTTTTCTTGTTCTGTAACATCATGCAAGACACAAACAATTCCACTAATAAAGCCCGTTTCCCTTTGTATCAAAGAAAAACCACCTTGCAGAATTAGCGGGTTTTCAGGAGTTGAGAAATCAAACGATAATTCTTGATCGTTTTTTAACAGATTACGTAAAGTAAACTCATCTTCTTTTCTCAAAATCTTCAAAATAGACTGACCCACAGCTTCTTCTTGCGATGTGTTTAACATTTCGAGCGCCATTTCGTTAATAATAATGATTTTTCCTCTTCGATCTGTTGCAATTACGCCATCTGTCATATGTGTCAAAACACTATTTAACCTTCTTCGCTCAGCTTCTGTAGATTCTTGTGCATCTTCAACTTTAATAGAAAGATCATTAATCGCTAATGAAAGCTGACCTAATTCATCTTCTCCATAAATTTTTACTTGACCTGAATAATTTCCGCCTGTCATTTGAACAGTCTGATTGGTCATTTCTGTAATAGGTTTAGTAATGGCTCTTGAAATAAACAACGCTAATAGTACAGTTAAACCCATCGAAATTAAGGAAGCATTTAAAAAAATTAAGGTAATTTCTTCAATTTGTTGATAAACAGTCTCAATATTTGTTTTCAGAGAAATAACACCTAATACCTTATTCGATCCATCATCAGCGATAATTGGAGAAACCAACTTCCAGATTCGGTCGTTGGTTACTTGATCTTTATATTGATTTGTTATTTTACTGCTCAATAATAAGGCTTGCTGAACATCACGGTCATTAGAATTTTTTCCAACAATCGATTGATTTGTACTATCACTTGTTCCAATAATATGATTTTTAGGATTAATAACTTGCGCTTCTAAAACACCATTTCCGGAAAAATCTGTCAATAATCTACTGATTTCTTCATCCATGTTGAGATTTTCATCGTCTTTTAAAAGAGGTTGAAGAGCATTATCTAAAAACCCTACTTGAAGCCGTCGTTCTTCTTGAAAATTGTCGGTTAACTTTGTTTCTAGTTGTTTAACAAAATAAGCACCAATTAATTCCAATGCAACCAACAATAAAACAATAAAAACAAATACGATTTTAAAGTCAATCGATTGGAAAAATCCGATTTTCTTTTTCATGAGACTCTACTCCTGTTCGGGATTTCTTAAATAATACCCAACCCCGCGCCTAGTGACTAGCCAAGTTGGATGACTTGGACTGTCTTCAATTTTCTCTCTCAGCCTTCTCACTGTTACATCTACAGTTCGAACATCACCAAAATAGTCGTATCCCCAAACTGTTTGCAATAGATGTTCTCTAGTCATCACTTGACCTAAGTGTCTAGCTAGATAATGTAGCAATTCAAACTCTCGATGAGTCAGTTCAATTGTTTCTCCTCTTTTTGAAACAATATAAGCATCTGGATGTACTGTCAGAGCCCCAACTTCAATATCATTGGTTTCTTCTTCTTCAACAACTGCAGATTTTGCATTGCTATGTCGTCTTAAATTTGCTTTCACCCGTGCAACTAGCTCACGATTTGAAAATGGTTTTGTAACATAATCATCTGCACCGAGTTCTAATCCAAGAACTTTATCAATTTCTGAATCTTTTGCTGTTACCATGATGATCGGCATATCATGAGTTTTTCTTATCTCACGACAAACTTCTAGGCCGTCAATTTTAGGTAACATTAAATCTAAGATAATTAAGTCTGGTTCAACTTCTTTTACTTGTTCTAAGGCTTCTTCTCCATCATAAGCTGTAAAAACTTCATAGCCTTCTTTTACTAAATTAAATTTTACAATATCTGAAATTGGTTTTTCATCATCAACTACTAAAATTTTCTTCATTCTAATAACCCTCCTTGGAGTTTTAATCTTTCAGATAAGAAGATAAGCTAACATTACACTATTATACCTAACACATTAGGTAAGTGCAAAACAAAGCAGTATCCGCTTTCTTTCTCAAATATAAAAAAAAGTAAGCTCTAAAAAAACAGCTGAATTTTATTTTTTAGTTTTTTTCAAAACGGTTAACGCAATTGTTTCACCCGCTATTGCATGTGTCTCTTTATTTAACTCATAATGATACAAATCGCTGCAGCCGTTGATAATCACTACCGATATCGTTAATTCTTTTTTTTGTTCCATTAGGTAACCAAAGTCTACAATGGCTAAAGGTTCGCCATGTTTAACCAACATGCCTTCTTTTAAAGAACTTGTAAATCCTTCACCTCTCAAAGTCACAGTATCTAAACCAATGTGAGTGAATACTTCAATACCCTTATCCGTAACTATACCATACGCGTGCAAATTTTCTGAAACTTGAAATAATCTTCCACTTACAGGCGCAAGTACAGTATTTGACGTTGGTTCTATTGCAAAACCATCGCCCATCATTTTTTCTGAAAAAACGGGATCTTTAACGTCTTCAATTGAAATAATTTCACCATCTGTTACAGCATATAATTCCGTTTTTATCATTCCTTCTGTATTCTTTCCTTGTTCTGATTTTCTTGATAATATACTCACTTTAACCATCCCCCAATGACTTAACATCTTTTTATTTCAACTTTTTTTGTAGGTGTTATTCGTGTACCCTTTATTGTAACGGATAAAAACCCATTTGACTATATGTTCAAATAAATCCATTCGTTTTAACGCCTAACTCTATTCAGAAAAAAGATAGATTGAGATTTCGTATCCGATTACATATTATTTGGATATTCATTCATTTAATGGTAATCTAAAGACATAAATTATATTTAAGAACAGAAAGGAGTGCGAAAAATAGATGACTGGTGGAATTATAGCCCTAATCATTGCTGTTTTAGCTTTAATCGTTTTAATCGTATTCGGTGTGGTCACTTTAAAAAAAGTTTCTCATTTGATGAAAGAAATTGATAAAACAACTAGTATTGCTCAAGATAAAATAAATTTTTTCACTAAAGATACAGATTCTATTAAATCTAAGATTGATCAGATCACACAAAGAGTCAATGGTATGTCTGCAGAATTGAATAAAAAAATGAAAAAAATAGATTATTTTTCTGAAACGACAGCAGATTTTCAAAATGCTTTAGATGAATTAAAAAAATCTATTGAAAGTTTCTTTTCAGGGTTTTTTAATTTTTCAACTAAGCAATCCAAGCAGCGCACATTTTCTATTTTTAAAAGAACAGCTAAAAAATTTTTTAAAAAACAAAAAATGGCTTAAATCTGTTTCCATTCAAATCTAATAATTAAAGGGGATTATAACTATGTCAAAAAACAATTTTATGGGTACCTTATTTGTCGGAGCTGCAGCAGCTATAACGGCTTTATTATTCGCTCCAAAATCAGGTAAAGAATTACGTAGCGATTTAAAAGAAGAAGCATTATCTATGAAGAACCAAGCAATGGATAAAGTTAATGAACTAGCAGACGAAGTAAAAGTAGCTTATCAAGAAGTTGAAGAAGAAATTTATTATGATAATGATGATTTAGCTGATACCATCGAAAATATCGAAAACGATTTAAATGCAACGGCGACTTTTTCAGATAAATCCAATATTGAAATAGACCCAATGAGTCCAGTGGACCCTCCAGTAGAAGATTTGGATTTTCAAAGTGATATAGAAATCAATGATCGTCGTGGACAAATTTAATTTGGATGAGTTTAAAAGGCCTTCTGCTAAAATAAAATTGCAGAAGGCCTTTTTTAATTTCTTATCATTTCTTATTAATCGTCTTGTTTTATCCATACAGAGATTGAACCGGCTTCAACTAAAAAGTGCCCCCATCCATTCTCATCAATCGTTACTGATTCTTGACTATTTTCCAAGTAATCTGCAAATACTTCCCCTTGATGCATTTCACCCATAAACATATCTTTATAGCCTTCTTTTGCATTAGATAAAACAACTGCACATCCATTTGGGTATTCTTCATTACCTAATCGAGTCCAACCAATACAATTTGGATGATCTAAATAATCAACTTCTTCACCATAAGCATAGTTATCTCGAATATAAAGAAGTGAATCAATTACTTCTCTTTGAGTTTCTACAGGATTTTCTCCTTGTATACCATAGTAATCACCATAAAAAATGCACGGATATCCTTTTCTTCGTAGTAAGATTGACCCGTAAGCCATTGGTTTAAACCAAGGCTCAACAAAAGATTCCAATGATTGACCAGGTTGAGAGTCATGGTTATCAACAAACGTAACCGAATGAGAATCATTTTTTTCCATCAATGTTCCACCAAACAACTGGCGTAAATCATACTCGTCTCCTGTTTTTGATGCATTTTCAAAATTTGTATGCAAACTTACATCAACTAAATCGAGTACAAAATCTCCATCTTTTAAATAGCCTTCCATTTCTTCATAAGTATTTCCCCAATATTCCCCAACGATGAAAAATTGTTTTCCAAATTTTTTGCGCATCGTTTTTATTAAATCAAAAATGAACTCTTCGTTAATATGCTTAACAGCATCTAATCTGAAGCCATCTATTCCAGTCTCTTTAACAAACCACTCTGCCCATCTTTTTGTTTCTTCAATGACATCCGGATGGCTATAGTCAATATCAGCATACATCAAATAATCATAATTTCCATTTTCATTGTTTACTTTATCATCATCTGCCCATCCCTTATCTTTTCCTTCAATACGATAGATGGCTTTTTTACCATTAGTTTGATTGAAATCAATCCCTGTAAAGTGTTCCCAAGACCATTTAAATTCTGAGTAGTTATCTTGTCTACCAGGATATGTAAATTTAGTCCAACCTTCAATTTCGTAAGCATCACTCACAGGTTTATTGCGGTCATTAGGATCTACCTCAACGGCTAAAAATCTTTCTGTTTCATCCGCTCCAGCTTTATGATTTAAAACAACATCTGCATAAACTTGAATGTCGTATTTGTGTAACTCATCTATCGCTGCCTTTAATTCATTTTTTGTTCCATATTTTGTTCGGATAACCCCTTTTTGTTTAAACTCTCCAAGGTCATAAAGGTCATAAACACCATATCCAACGTCATTTGTGCCTGTAGCTTTAAAACAAGGCGGAATCCAGACACTCGTTATTCCTATCTCACTCAAATGCTTTGCATCATCTTTCAGACGTTGCCAATGTTTGCCATCATCTGCTACAAACCACTCAAAGTATTGCATCATAACGCCATTTTTCATCATTTCATCTCCTCACTTACTTACTATTTTGTCTTAGCTAAATAATAAAGCTTAAAGGCAATTTTGGCAATTTTTAAGCAATATAAAGTAAGTCGTATTATTAGACGCTCCAAATAAAATGTTTTATAGTTAAGCTATAATAGGAAGGAGGAGTAAAAAATGAAAACATTAGACAGTGTTGCTTTAGGTCTCTTAATCGTTGGTGGTTTAAACTGGTTACTAGTTGGTCTTTTCGAATTCGATCTTGTTGCAACTATTTTTGGTGGTCAAACTGCTATTCTCTCTAAAATAATTTACGTTATTGTCGGACTTTGTGCTCTTTATTCTCTAAAATTCTTCCCATTAATTTCAAATTCCGGACGAAGAGATGTATAAAGTTGTTTAAGTTACTGTTCATATTAGTTTATTTTCAAATAAAAAATAAGAATCTAAGACACGTAATATGTCCTAGATTCTTATTTTTGTTTATTAAAGTAATGGTTTATTTAGTGTTGAATTTTCATGCAATTCTTTTTTATCATCTATAATAATTAGAATTTTTCCATCTTCTAACTCTTTTTTATAGTTCAAATCATTAGCAACACCGTCTGGTACCCCGTATTCTGCTAGAGGATTATCAGCAGGATGCCCTTTTTTATAGTGATCAACAGTAAACATATCTTTGATCTTTTCCCAAGTCGATTCATCTTCATGATTTTCTTTAGTTACATCTGCCGTTGAAATGTTAGCTGTGTCTAAATCATTTAGCTCTGGATTTTTGCCTTGGGCTGTTACAACAGTAATTTCATTTGTTGTGTACCCCTCTGCTTTTAGTTTATTGATTTCATCGAGTGTTTCTTGCGCGTTAGTATAAATACCTTTTACCATTTTACTCACTATTACCACTCCTATTTCTATTTGTCTTTCATTCTAAATTAATGGTACCGCTTTTATAATGAGAACTCAATTAATCTGCCTGCTTCATGTATTACTTAATATGGAACATTTTTCAGTTCGTACATACGCATAGAAATCTTTAATCATAAAAAAAATTTAACGCATAACGATTATTAAAATCGTTATGCGTTAAACTTTTTTTATGATGGGCTGTGGGGGATTCGAACCCTCGACCCGCTGATTAAGAGTCAGCTGCTCTACCAACTGAGCTAACAACC
>JAVWJE010000095.1:0-6407 GCA_036639135.1 Carnobacterium sp.
CTCCCATAGCAACTACTTCGTCAGGGTTAACTGATTTGTTTGGTTCTTTGCCTGTTTCTTTGCGAACAGCTTCTACTACTGCAGGAATACGAGTAGATCCACCAACTAAGATGATTTCATCTACTTCTGAAGCAGAAAGTCCAGCGTCTTTTAAAGCCTGGCGAACAGGGTTTTTTGTGCGTTCTACTAAATCATATGTTAATTCATCAAATTTAGCACGAGTTAAGTTAACTTCTAAGTGTAAAGGACCTGATTCTCCAGCTGTAATGAATGGCAAGCTGATTTGTGTTGAAGTAACACCTGATAAATCTTTTTTAGCTTTTTCAGCTGCATCTTTCAAACGTTGAACGGCCATTTTATCTTTTGATAAATCAATTCCGTTATCTTTTTTGAACTCTTCTGCTAAAAATGTAATAATTTTTTCATCAAAGTCGTCTCCACCTAAGTGGTTATCTCCAGCTGTTGAAAGAACATCAAATACACCGTCGCCTAACTCAAGGATAGATACATCAAAAGTACCACCACCAAGGTCAAATACAAGTACCTTTTCTTCTTTATCTGTTTTGTCTAAGCCATAAGCTAATGCTGCTGCAGTTGGCTCATTAATGATTCTTTCTACTTCTAAACCAGCAATTTTACCTGCATCTTTAGTGGCTTGACGTTGTGCATCGTTGAAATAAGCAGGGACTGTGATAACAGCTTTCTCTACTTTTTCGCCTAAATAGCTTTCAGCATAACCTTTTAGATATTGTAAGATTGTTGCTGAGATTTCTTGAGGTGTATATTTTTTGCCATCAACATCAACAGAATAACCAGCTTCACCAATATGACGTTTAATTGAACCAATCGTGTTTGGGTTTGTAACTGCTTGGCGTTTTGCAACTTCCCCTACTTGCATTTCTCCATTTTTAAAAGCTACAACAGACGGTGTTGTTCTGTTTCCTTCTGGATTTGCTACAATTTTAGCTTCTCCACCTTCTAAAATAGCCACTGCTGAATTTGTTGTACCTAAATCAATACCAATTATTTTACTCATAGTTAATTCCCTCTTTTTTTTATATTTTTTATTTCTAGTTTTTACTTTTAAGTTTTATTGAGCAACAATAACCATTGCTGGTCTCAAAACTCTATCTTTTAAAGAGTAACCTTTTTGGAATACATTTACAACTGTATCGACTTCTTGACCCTCTTCTAAAGGTGCTGTTTGAATGGCTTGATGATAATTTGGATCAAAAGGTTGATTCAAAGGATCAATAACTTGAATTCCTTCATTTTCTAATGCAACTTTAAAAGAGTCCATTACCATTTCTAATCCTTTTTTTAAGCTTTTTCCTTGATCGTCCGTAACCTCGATTGCTAATGCACGTTCTAGATTATCAATTACTGGCAACAACTCTGTAGCCAAAGATTGTGAACGATACTTTGCAGTATCTTCTTTTTCTTTTTGGTTTCTTTTACGTATGTTAGCTAACTCAGCTTGTAGACGAAGATATTGGTCTTCTTTCTCATCTAAATCCTTTTTAACTTTCTCTAATTCATCTAATTCTTCAACGATAGTATCCTCTTCAGAATGAATTTCTTCAGTCTCTTCAGCAGAATCTTCAATAGTATTTCTTATGTTTTCTTCTTCTTTATTTTCACTCATTATACATCGCTCCTTTTTGATTAGTCTTCTATTGAATGGTAGTAATCCAATACTTTTTTTGAAAGCTCGTTTCTAAAAACATCTACTAAACTAATCATTTTTGAGTATGGCATACTAGTTGGTCCCAACAAGGCAATCGATCCTGATCCATAACCTAATACGTTGTAACCAGCTGTTATCAAACTAAAACCTTCAAATAACTCTTCATCCAACTCTTGACCAATTCTTACTTCAATTCCACTATGATGAGGAGTTAATAAATGTGCTAAATCATGTTGATCCTCCATTAAAGAATAAATTAATTTAAATTTTTCAACATCCATTCCATTAGAATAATCTAGCATATTCATCCGACCACCAACATGTATTTGATCTTGTCCAGCCTGTAAAATAAATGTATCCAACGCTGAAGATATTCCAAGTGCTGACTTAGCATATTTATTGATTAAAATAGGTATCTCTGTTTCCAATTTTTTGAATACTTCGATTAATGTATGACCTACTAATCGTTCATTAAAAATATTTACCATCTTTTCTAAGTCATTTGGTTGAATCGTTTTCGGTAAAGAAAACATCTTATTTTCTACGTGTCCTTTATCTGTCACTAGTATAACCATTACTTTATTTTCTGTTAAAGGAACTAACCTAAAGCCAGTTAATCGATTATCTTTCAACTCAGGTCCTAAAGATATAGCTGTATAACTAGTTAACTGCGAAAGCAATTCAGCAGACTGGATAACTATTTCATCTAGCTGATGAAATTCGTTACTAAATGATTTTCGAATAGCTATTAAATCTTTTTTCTGAACTTCTATCGGATGGACAAGATGATCAACATAAAAACGATACCCTTTAATTGAAGGAATTCTTCCTGAAGAAGAATGAGTTTTTTCAATAAACCCTAGTTCCTCTAAACGAACCATTTCATTACGAATGGTAGCGGAACTATAACTTAATCCTGCCTCATTCATTAATGTCTTTGATCCAATCGGATTGTCAGAATTAGTATAGAGAAATATGATGGATTTTAAAATGAGAATTTGCCTTTCTGTTAACATAGTACATCACCTCATTATTTAGCACTTAAGACCATTGAGTGCTAACACAAGTATTAATTTACCAAATATATACTATCTTGTCAACGATAAAACCTTAATTTTTGTATGAATTTTTTTAAAACAAAACTATTTCAACACGATAATGATTCGAAACACCCCTTAAGACTTGCAAAGAATTTTTTTAAAACAAAACTATTTATAATATATCAAGCTTGATTAAACTGAACTCAAAAAAATCTTCTAGTAAAACTTTGTTACAATCAGCAATATCTTATCCTCATCCTTTCAAACAGTTAATAATAACAGGAATATCTAAAAATTCGAATATGCTAATACGACTTTTTCTTTTTTCGTTTATATGTCTATTTGATTTAGACTAAAAAAATAAACCCTTTGTTTTTAGAAAAAAACAAAAGATTTTACTTTTAATTTGTATGAAAATTTGTATTGCTAAAAAAATAAAGCAGCCATTGTTCGAATTCTAGCTATTTTCTAAAAAATAGTTTCGTGTATTTTGTTCATCATCTTGTAACTGTGCAATTAATGCCTCAATGGAATTAAATTTCCATTCATCTCTTAAATAATGTAGCCAAAAAACAGTTACTTTCTCGCCATATATATCTTGATTAAAGTCCAATATATATACCTCGACTGTTAATGAACGACTAGCTTCGAATGTAATATTATGTCCTATTGACGCCATTCCTTGATAGCGTACATTGCCGATCATAATTTCAACAACATAAACGCCAACAACAGGTAATTGTATCTCTTTTGTTACATTAATATTGGCTGTTGGAAAACCTAGTAACCTTCCGCGAGCATCTCCATGAATGACACGCCCAGTTGTCTCATAAGTATAGCCTAATAAACGATTAGCTTCTTGCATGTCTCCACTATCTATTGCTTTTCTAATTCTGGTAGAGCTAATTTTAGAATCGTTGGTCATTTGCTTTTCAATGACCACAATTTCAAAACGATTCTTAGAATACCGCGGTAAGTGTTCCATCGAAGCTATCTCTTTTTTCCCATATGTGTAATCAAAACCAGCAACGACTATTTTTGCATTTAAGTCCACAATATATAAATCGACAAAAGATTGTGGAACTAAAGAAGCAAAGGAAGATGTAAATTCTATTTCGTATAAAATATCTACACCTAAGCTAGCCATCATGGCTTCTTTTTTTTCTGTAGTTGACAAATAAAGCATATCTTCAGCTGCTATCTTTTTAAAAACAATCGAAGGGTGTTGGTTGAAAGTCATTACTGCTAATTTATAATTATTTTTTACAGCAAACTGTTTAGCACGATTAATGACTTCCTGATGACCTCTATGAACGCCATCAAAAAAACCTAATGCCAAAACAACATTCCCTGAAGGAATTTGGCTTTTTTTATAAGGGTGACGCAGTTTAATTATTTGCATTGTAGAAAAGCTCCTTTACTGAAATGATCGTAATCCTTTTATTGGTTTTACACAATTTTCTTTAATTGGATGCTTTCCATAAATACTCCAAGCTAAACCTTCATACATAATAACTAATGGGAATGTGACTTGATTACCGAAAATATCCAATGGTAAAACTGCACCATTTTTTACTTTGTTCCAAAGTGATTCATCTATTTCAACTGAGTCAAGTTCTTTTATACCGTATTCTAAAGGGAATAAGCTTTCTTGAATTGTTTGGTCAGTCATTTGATCAGCTACTTGCGATAAAGTTAAACAATCTTTTGATTGAAATGTCCCACTAGATGTACGAGTTAAATCAGACATATGTGCTGGATAGCCTAAAGATTCGCCTAAATCTACCGATAACGTTCTTACATATGTTCCTTTACCACAATCTACTTCAAACCTCCACGATACCGTTTTTTCGTTTTCATCAAAAACTGGTCTTGTTGTACGAATGAATTTTTTAATTGTAGCCTTTCTACTTGGTCTCTCAACTGTTTCACCGGCTCTGGCATATTCATAAAGTCTTTTCCCATTTACTTTTACAGCAGAAAACATTGGTGGAATTTGAGTAATGACTCCTTCCATTTTAGCCATTGCTTGATCGATTTCTTCAATGGATGGCATCTTGTTTACAGCTCGGCGTTCAACAATGTCGCCACTTACATCTTCAGTGGTTGTTGAAAAACCTAGAGTAATTTCTCCAACATAACTTTTCCCTGTTTCCATCATATACTCTACAACTTTAGTAGCATTTCCTATGCATATCGGTAAAACACCATCTACATCAGGATCTAATGTTCCAGTATGTCCAATTTTTTTTGTCTTCAATATTTTTCTTAGTTTAAAGACGCAGTCGTGACTTGTCATACCACGTTCTTTCCATAATGGTAGAATACCATCCAATATAAATCCCTACCTTCTTTTTAACTCTAGCATTCTAATTCTAACTTAAATTACATTGAAGTAAAGAGAATAGAAAATCTAAATGCTTTCCTACTTTTTTTATTTTTTAACGGTAATAAACTCTTTTTCGCGCATTTCAAATAGTATTTTATTTTTCATTGCTACTTCCACACTAATTGTACGTTGGTATTGTTCTTTCATTAATTCATCGCCCACCCAACAACTATAAAGTTCTATTTTATCTGAATCTTTAAAATAAGTTTTTAAAAATGATAAAAATCCTGTTTGTTGAGTTTTGTTTACAGCTCTAGCTTCATCCATCATCTTATAATAATCTGCAACATCTTTTGTCGTAAAGCCATCAGGAACAACTGTGTCATTTTCAATAGGCTCCCATACTGGGAAATCAGTCGTTTGATAAACATATGGCGTACTAAAATGCTTTAAAATATCTCCTGATGTAACTAATTCTAAAATTTCAAATGTTCCAACAATATCCGTTTCTTTATCATAAAATTTAATTTGTTCCATAGTCACAGTATCGTTATTTGTTTGAGCTTGAATATATGATAATACTATTTCATCTGTTACACCATTATCTAACGTATCGCGTGCAATTAAAGCGACTATATTTGGATCTTCTGGTGGACGAGTGACTATTTGTTTTTCTGTCCCTATATATGAATATAAACTCATTTTAACCAACCTCCAAATAGTTATTCTTAATTTAAATTTTAACTGCTTCTATCTTTAACTTTTAAAAAAAACAGGACTGAGACAGTTGTCTCAGCCCCATGTTTATTCTCAAATAATCCAACAATAAAGACAATTTATACTTTTTAGTCTCTCTGCTTTTATTATTCTTTGTTTAAATTACGTAACAATTCGTCAATTCGGCTGCCATATAAAACAGAGTCATCTAGCGTAAAAGTCAATTCAGGAGTCTTATAAAGTGTCAAACGTTTCCCTAATTCACTTCGAATCAAGCCCGTTGCTTTATCTAAGCCTAACTGTACCATTTCAAGATCTTTTTCTTTTTCAGATAAAATACTATAATAAATAGTTGCTTGCTGTAAATCACCTGTTACTTTCACTTCTGTAATTGTAACATTTGAAACGCGTGGATCTTTCACACGTTTCACTAAAATATCATTGACCTCTTTTTGAATTTCTTGAGCTACTCGCCCAGTTCTAAAATTTGCCATGATTTTCCCTCACTTTCATCATCTTTTCCTTTTTATTAACAGAATGAAAAGATTACTTGCGTTTAACTTCGACCATTTCATATGCTTCAACAAGATCATCAACTAATATTTCGTTGTAATCTTTAATCATGAAGCCACAT
>JAVWJE010000096.1:0-6406 GCA_036639135.1 Carnobacterium sp.
AATAATACCGTAGTTAGTGAGACACCCAAGCGAAATAATCATGCTTTAATGGCATTCTATGAGGATTATTCAATAAAAAAAATTTTGACATCTCTAGAGGCGATTCAACTAATAGTATATTGAATTATCTTGATTGTAAGCTTATTAAAGGAGTTAACAGCCCTTTTGTTGACTATAGTGATTAACGGTTGTATTAAATGCTACCTTCGCGCAGACAAGCTCTATTGACTATGACTATCAATTACTAAACTTGCTAAAGGATAAAAGACAAAAACAATACTTCAAGCAGTTTTATTGAATCATTCAACGTTCAATTAACTGCAATATACTTGGTTAATAGAGCCTAAAACAATTGATACTATTATTATAAGAGGAAAGAGCCGTTGCGTATTCAAACTTGCTGGAACTTTTTATTGGCCTACTTCTACAAGCTTTACATTACTATTTAGAAACAAGAGGTAGAAAAATAGAACAATTAGCGTGTTATTTAGAACAAACTTGAATCATGTAATCTTGCCAAATGTTTTTATTGGGATAATTTACGATTATCGATAAAAGTAACCAAGAAAAAGAGCTCACAAAATTGATCTTAAGCTTTTCAAAGAAATACGACTTTTCATTTATTAAAAAAATTGGACATTCTAGTGATTATATACCTTTTCCGATAAGACAATCTATCCAATTCTCTTAAATTTTATTTTAAAATTTTGTTTTTTAATGCTATTCTTTTTCAAATGTTGTAAACTACTAGTTAAATGACTCATATATTTTTTTATTAGAAAGAAGGGATACACATGTATCAAAGAAATAGAAAGGCCTATCGCATATCTATTTTAGGAATTTTGTCTGCTGTTATTTTAGTTCAAAACTTTATTCCATTTTTAGGATACATTCCTATCCCACCATTAAATCCTACAATTATACATATCACTGTTATCATTGCAGCATTGATCCTAGGTACAAAAGATGGCATGATTATTGGTGGTGTTTGGGGAGTTAGTCGATTGGTTAAAGCCTTTATTGCACCAGCTTCGCCTTTAGACTTATTATTGTTTACTAATCCAATTATTTCTATTGTTCCTCGTATTCTTGTTGGTTTTGTAGCTGGTTATATTTTTCATCTTCTTAAAAAGAGGAAAGGAAAAGAATCGATAGCAATGATTATCTCTTCTGTTTTAGCTTCTTTAACGAACACGATATTAGTTTTATTCTTTATTTATATTTTCTATAAAGATGATTATGCAATGGCTCTAAACGTTGATGTTTCTACTCTAGCTAAGGTTTTAGGAGGAATCGTATTAACTAGTGGGCTTGCTGAAGCAGTAGCTGCAGGGATTATCGCTCCCATTGTCGCTAGGCCTTTAAAACGATTTAAATCAAACTAAAAAAAAAGCCTTATTTTCTTTTAAAATAGAAAATAAGGCCTTTTTTATTGTCTTTATAATATAAACAGGAGAAGATTCTTTAATCGTTTATATTTTTTGTTACAGTAATTCTTTTCTAAGTTGTTCAGATGTTTTGTCAGATAGGTAAGCTGGTGGGACATCTAACACACTGAAAGCACCGGATTTCCCATCTTTTTTAAATCTAGCCACAGCACGTACATACGTAACCAGGACGGAAGAAGTAAATTCAGCATTGCTGTCTAATTCAAGCTGGAATTCTGCTTTTTGTTTGTTTTCGTTAGCAGAAGTAGCTGTTCTTATAACAAATCCACCATGAGGCATTTTTTTATGCTCTTTTTTAAATGTTTCTTCATCAATAAAATGAACAGTCGTATGATACGGTTCAAAATAATCAGGCATTGTTTTAATAGTCGTTTTAATAGATGCTTGATCTGCTTTTTCTTCAGTAACAACGTAACAAACACGTTCATGTTTTTCACGAGTTGAAAGTTCAGGATTAGCGCCACTTCTAACTTTCTCTAATGAGCTTTCAATTGGAATAGTATATTGTACACCATATTTTACACCTTTAATACGACGAATGGCATCTGAATGACCTTGACTCAATCCTTTTCCCCAAAATGTATATGTTTCTCCACCAGGTAATACAGATTCTAAAATAGCACGATTGACTGAGAATAAACCAGGATCCCACCCAACTGAAATGATACTAACTTGGTTAGCAGACTTAGCTGATGTATCCATATTTTCAAAATAGCTTGGAATATTGTTATGGTTATCATAACTATCAATTGTTGAAAAATGTTTAGCTAGATTAGGGCCTTGCTCAGGTAAATCCGTTGCTGAGCCTCCACACAAAATTAAAACATCTATTTGATCTTTGTAGTCTAAAATACTGTCTAGACTAACAGCCTTAAATTTAGAATCTAACTCTTCAGGATTACGTCTAGTAAATACGGCAATCCCTTCCATATCAGGAAAATTATCAAGAGCTAATTCTACGCCTTTTCCTATATTTCCATAGCCTACTAAACCGATACGAATTTTTGTTGTCATTTTTACTACTCCATTCATTTAACTCACAATTTTGTTCCATATTTAGTATAACGCATCGAAGAAAAAAAGTGTTCACTTTTTATCTACTTAAAGAAAAAATGATAGTGAAATAAAATGTAACAATAGAGGCACACAATTGTAACGATTTGCTAATAGCCATTTCAATAGAAACTGTGCTATTCTTATAGAGAGTTATAGAAAGGGAAGGTACTTTATGAAAAATTCTAATAAACCAACACGTTCGAATAAAAATGGAAAAAACCGCACCATTTCAAAAGTAGTAACTTTGATTATTTCTGTTACAGTAGTCCTCATGTTACTTATTTTTGGGGTCTGGTTAATTGGGGGCGGCAAAGATAAGGCTTCAAATGAATCTATGGAAAATTTTTCAAGTGAGATAGAAAGTACATCTGAACCAAAGAAAATAGAAACCAATGAAATAGAGGCTTCATCTAATACCGTAGAAGAAGAAAACAGCGAAGCTGAAGCTGAAGAAAAAGATAAGAAAGAAAATAAAAAAAAAGAAAAAGAAGATATAAAAACTGAAAAAACAGATCCTTCTGATGATAATGTTACATCAGCTGTTACTGGGAACTGGAAGCCTGTAGAAACAAAACAAGAAGGCATACACACGACTGATTACAATAATGGGTCACAAGATAGAATAGAGATCAAACAAGCAAGTGCAAATGCTACTGGCCTGTCTGTAGAAGATATGATTGAATGGCGCGTGGAGAATAATGGAGATCAAAAAGTGGTTGCGACTGTTTCTGATACTCAGCAAACAAAAACCTATCGTATTTTCTTAACCTGGATTGAAAATAAAGGATGGCAGCCTAATAAGGTAGAACAGTTAAAAGCCAATGATCAACAGTAATGTTTATTTTTTGAAAGACCTCAGAAAAAAATTCTGCGGTCTTTTTCTTTGAATTAAATTAGATTTCCGTTATAGCTTAGGATTAAATAATTTTTATTATAAATAAATAGTCATTTAAGCTATCATATCGCTTATTGTCTCAATACAAAAGATGATATGATAGCTTTAATTAAAGATGAAAGCTTTAAAATGGGAGTGATAACCGATGCGTTGGAAAGATAGAAGTAAAAGTAGTCACGTTGAAGATCGAAGAGGGAGTAGTATAGGAGGGAAGACGTTAGTAGGCGGTGGGGTAGGTGGAATTGTTATTTTACTTGTATTCACTCTTTTGAGTGGAGGAAACTTTGGAGATTTCCTTAACTCAGCTGTCACTCAACAAGGTAGCGGGGGAACCGGAACTACCGTGCCTTACCAAGAAACTGAAACAGAAAAAGAAAGGGCTGATTTTGTTTCTGTGGTACTTAAGGACACAGAAGATGTCTGGATTGATATCTTTCAAGATTATGGTTACCAATACGAAGAACCAACATTAGTACTTTTTACTAATTCAGTTCAATCAGCTTGTGGAACAGCAGGATCTTCAACAGGACCTTTTTATTGTCCTGGAGACTCAAAGTTATACATTGATTTAAGTTTTTATGACGAATTAAGTCAACAATTTAATGCACCTGGTGATTTTGCAATGGCTTATGTAGTGGCACATGAAGTTGGACATCATGTTCAGACTCAACTAGGATTAACAAAACAATTAGATTCTTTACGTAATCAATTGAGTGAAACAGAGTTTAATAAATACCAAGTTAAATTCGAACTTCAAGCTGATTACTTAGCAGGCGTTTGGGCGAATCATGCTCAGGTACTTGGTTACTTAGAAGAAGGGGATTATCAAGAGGCGATTAATGCCGCAGGAGCAGTTGGAGATGACCGTCTTCAACAACAAGCACAAGGTTATATCACTCCTGATAGCTTTACACACGGAACTTCTGAGCAAAGAATGTTCTGGTTTGATAGAGGATTTAAGTCTGGAGATTTAGAAAACGGCGATACATTTAAAGAACAAAAAGAATTTGAACTGCCACAAGCAAACTAACTGTTTAAGAACAATTAGTTTATACGTCAGATTAAGGAGACTATTATGAATAAAATGGCTAAAAATTTTAATATAGTAGATGATATGATGAATAAGACAGAAAAAGAAATAAAAAACATTAAACCTATCAGCGTTTTATTAATTGGTAAAACAGGTGTTGGGAAAAGTACGTTAATCAATAATGTCTTTCGCGAAAACTTAGCTGAAACAGGAATTGGCCGTCCAATAACAAAACATTTAAGAAGAATAACAAAAGAAGGCGTACCAATTGTTTTATATGATACACGAGGTTTGGAACTAAATAGTGAAGCACAAAAAGAGGTATTAAAAGAAATATTTGATACCATATCCGATGGAAAAAAGGAAAAATCTGAAGAAGAAATTCACCTAGTTTATTATTGTGTGAATGCAAATTCTTCTAGAATAGAACCGTTAGAATTAGAACTTATTGAGAAATTAAGTAGTAAAATACCTGTTGTGGTTGTTTTAACACAATCCATAGGAGCGCAATCAAAAGAATTTAAGCAGTATATTGAAAACTTGAACTTACCGATTTATGGTGTAATAAACGTTATGGCACAAGAA
The DNA here is from genome assembly GCA_036639135.1 of Carnobacterium sp. Lineage (GTDB taxonomy): Bacteria > Bacillota > Bacilli > Lactobacillales > Carnobacteriaceae > Carnobacterium_A. The sequence continues at coordinate 5,015 of JAVWJE010000096.1, forward strand.
TTTATTATTTCTGATGAGGTTTCAATTCCATCATTCGGATTAACAGAACTCATCGAAATGAGTTTTCAAATGATTCCAGAGGAACAAAAAAGAGCTTTTAATAATGCCCAACAAGTGGATATCGAACGCAAAGCAAAATCTGCACGAAGTTGGGCCACTAAGTATATAGCGACCTCATTTGGAGTAGGATTTATGCCCATTCCTTTCTCAGATGCTTCTATTTTAGTTCCAATGCAATTAACTTTGCTAGCTCATATTACAGCAATTTTTGGTATATCAATGGACAAAGCAACGATCACAAGTATGCTGGCCGCAGTTGGTGGAACTGGTGGAGCAACATATGCTGGTAGATACATTGTTTCGAATGCTATCAAACTGATCCCAGGTGTAGGAACTATCGTTGGTGGAGTTATCAGTGGGGCTACTGCATCAATCATGACTACAGCCTTAGCATTGAGTTATATAGAAGTCTTAACAGTCATTGCTAAGGGAGAAAAAGATGGGAAATACCCTGATTTAAAGAATATTGAAAAACTAATGAAAGAAAAATTAGAAAAACGTCTTAAAAAATCAAAAAAAGGAATAAAAGAAAGTTCCAAAGACAAAGAAAGTAAATGGAAATTTTGGAAATAAAAAAATAGGAAAAGTTATTTTAATGCTACTACCTCTCATGTATTCTTCAAAAAAGAAGGAAGGGCAGAGCAAAATTAACATAAAACACCTCGTTTGATTAGTTTCATGTTATAAAATATCTTTTTAAACCTTATAAAACGCTTTAAATTAGCTTAGATGTATGCAAAATTGAGATAAAAATCAACATATTTAACTAATTCATCATTTAAAAAGTTTGTTTAGCTAAATTTTACTAGTTAACGATATAAATTCCAATAAAATTTGAATCATGATGATTCATTTACATCATTTAAACTTAGATTTACGCAATTTATTCTAAAAATTAATTGCGTAAATCTTTTAAGTATTATATGTAAAAAAATTTAAATTAATTAAATTTTCGAATTAATTGAAATCTTAGCTAATTAGCAATTGTATTCATTAACTTGTTCATTTATAAATACAACTAATGTGCGGATGACGATAAGTAGTAAAAGAAATATAAAATGAATACAATACATTAGAATAAAAATAATATAAAATAAAAATCGAAAATGTTTAACCTAATTTCATGTCATAATTCGCTATAAGAGAGGCTGAGTAAAATAGAGCCAGTTGAATTACATTCATCCATTTATTAATTTAACCTAGTTTACATAATATATATTATACAGAGTAGTTATATTTGTTATAAAATGCAATTTAAGTTAATTATGGTGTTTTTCAAGTGCATTCTAAGCTCGTTTCAGATTTATTCGTTGGTCTTTGTCTATAGATGAT
>JAVWJE010000097.1:0-6392 GCA_036639135.1 Carnobacterium sp.
CTTCAGAAATAGCATTTGATACAATCGCTTGTAATTCTTCTTCAGAAAGTTGTTGAGGTAAATATTTCCCGACGAGTTTGATTGCGTTATTCGTTTGCTCAACCAAATCTTCTCTATTCGCTTTTTCAAACTCTATAAGAGATTCACGTCTTTGTTTCATTTCGCGAGAAAGAAGTGTTAATTCTTCATCCTCACTCAACTCACTACCTTTTTTAATTTTTTCATTTTGAAATGCAGCTTTAAGCATGCGTAAAACAGCTAAAGTATCTTTATCTTTAGCTTTCATAGCAGTTTTAATATCATCGTTTATGATTGTTAGAAGTGACAAGACTTTCTCACCCTCAATTCCTATGCGTTTTCTGATTAGAACTTACGTTTTCTAGCCGCCTCAGATTTCTTCTTACGTTTCACACTTGGTTTTTCGTAGAATTCGCGTTTACGGGCTTCTTGCAAAGTACCAGTTTTTGAAACGGTGCGTTTGAAGCGACGAAGAGCATCATCAAGAGATTCATTTTTCTTAATAACTGTTTTTGACATAGTAAATTCCCTCCCTCCGTGCTTGTAAAAGTAACCGTTATTTGTTTATACATCATACCTTTTTCGTACAAACTAAGAACTGTCCTTCCTTATTATATCGAATGTATTTTTTCACGTCAACAAAGTATTTACTTTTTATTAGAAAAAGTTAGAGAAACAGCATTAACACTACTTTATTCCATCCCTAAATTTTTATTTTTTCAATAATTAGTAGGGTTTTTCTGAACATTCTTTGCATTTCCCGAAGATTTCGAACCGGTGTGACTCCATTTCACATCCACTTAGCTGCTCTTCAAAAAAGTTCATGGGACACATTTTTATATTTTTTGTCATTCCGCAACTTGTACAAATAAAGTGGTGGTGATGCCCTTGATGCATGCATCCAAAACGAAACATTTTCTCTCCATTTAACTCCGTTTCTTCTAAAACACCTAATTCTACAAAAGTATATAAGTTACGATAAATAGTATCATAACTTATTGTTGGATAATTTTTTCTTAGTAATAAATGTACTTCTTTTGCAGGCAAATAACGATCTTCATTCACAAAAATAGATAACATCTGCTCACGCTTATCTGTGTATTTATAACCATTTTCTTTTAAAATAGTAATGGCTTTTTCAACTGTAGTCATTCTTGTACGCATCTCCCTTGAATCATGACCTATGTACATTATAGCCCATCTCTATTCTATTAGGCAAGAAGGCTGTTTTTATTCCTATCTCTTCAATTATAATGACATATCAGTTATAATTATAATTGAACTAGTTAGATAAACCATTTTTTGGTTTTTTTAGAAAAGAGGGATAACCTATTGGAAAAGCAAAATAAGATTAATTTATACATTATTTCAGATTCTGTCGGGGGGACAGCTAATAACTTAGGGCAAGCAGCGATGTCTCAATTCCCAGGCGTAGATGCAAATGTGTCTGCCTACCCTTTTATCAGAGGAGAAGATACTCTTTATTCAATTCTTGAAAAAGCTAACAAAGATAATGCATTAGTTATTCATACACTAATTTCACCTAAATTAACTAGTCTCATCGTTTCTTACTGTGAAAACCATGATTTGTTTTGTTTTGATGTTATAAATCCTGTTGTAAAAGAAATTGAAAAACGGACAAATACAAAACCTCTAGAAGAGCCAGGAATACTGCATCAATTAAACGACAACTATTTTGATCGTATTAGTGCAATTGAATTTGCTGTTAAATACGATGATGGACGAGACCCTAAAGGATTTTTAGAAGCCGATATTGTCTTACTAGGAATTTCTCGTACTTCTAAAACACCTCTAAGTATGTTTTTAGCTAATCAGAATTACAAGGTTGCTAATTTACCTTTAGTCCCAGAAGCTCATATTCCAGATACTTTATGGAAAGTTAATCCCAAAAAGATCGTTGGGTTAACCAACGATCGACGTGTACTGAATAGCATTAGACGTGAGCGCATGATTACTTACGGACTAAATCCAGAAACAGGTTATTCAAAAATTGATCGGATTGATGAAGAATTGGCTTTTGCTACAAAATTATATGAAGAACTAGATTGTTTAGTGATTAATGTTGCAACCAAATCAATTGAAGAAACAGCTGCTATTATTGTTAATACATTACAATTAGAATCTAAAAAAAGAACTTTTTAATTCATTCGTCACACAACAAAAGGAGATAATTTAAAATTATCTCCTTTTGTTTTTACTTTTAAATGTTTTTACTTTTAAAATCCACGACTAGATCCACCGCCACCAGAACTTCCGCCGCCGCCGAATCCGCCACCGCCACCAAATCCGCCGCCACCACCAAATCCGCCACCGCCGCCGCGACCGCCTCGATTCCCTGCAGACATACCAATTAGGAACGGTAAGATACTTCCAGAACGACGTCCACCTGAACCGCCGCTTCCACCAGAAAAGAAACTACTTACAAGAAAAAAGATAATTAAGATAATGACAACGGTAGAAATGCCGCCACCATTTTCATCATCATAAGCTGTTTCATCAACTTGATAACCAGAAAATATAACGTCATTATCAAAATTATATTCTTTATTTGTTTTGACTGCAGTCTCAGTAAAGATGTTTTTTAGAGCTGAATCAAAATCATTATTTTTTAAATCTTCAATGTTCCGGTCCAATATAGCTCCTGTGCCACTATCAGTCAAAGCACCTTCTAATCCATATCCCACTTCAAATCGGATTTCACGTTCTTTAGCGGACATCAGTATTAAGACACCATTATCTAACTTATTACCACCAATACCCCATTTTTTGAACAGCTTCTCGCTATATTCTTCTATGCTGTTTCCATTGAGACTATCTACCGTAGCAATAACAATTTGTGGTTTTTCATTTGTATCTTCGTAATGCTTATTAACATCAATAATAAATTTCTCTGTCTCTGAAGAAAGTAAATTAGCTTCATCATAAATGTAAAAGCTTTTAGATGGTTCAGGATAATCAGAAGCAGCCATTACTTTTAGTGGATTAAAGTAAAGAAAAGTTAAACTCAATGCGACTAGAAAGTAAACAATTTTTTTACTCTTCTTGTCTGTTTCCACATATTTCACTCCTTTAATTGAACTATACAATTGGTTGTAATTCAATGACTTATTCAAAGTTTACTTCAGGAGCAATTTCAGAACCTTCAACAGCCTTAAAGTAAGGTTTCTTTTCAAATCCAGTTATATTTGCAATAATAGATCCTGGAAAACGTTTCACTTTATTATTGTAGCCTTGAACAGCTTCATTGTAACGTTGTCTTTCAACTGCTACGCGGTTTTCTGTTCCAGCTAATTCATCCATTAAGGCCTTTACATTTTCATTCGATTTTAATTCAGGATAATTCTCAACAACGACTAATAAACGAGATAAAGCTGAAGACATTTCATTATTCGCGTCAATTTTTTCTTCGACAGAACTTGCACCACTTAATTTAGCTCGTGCATCTGCAATGTTTCCAAAAACAGTTTGTTCTTGTGTCATTGCTCCTTTAACAGAATTTACCAAGTTTGGGATTAAATCATTCCGTCTTTGTAATTGTGATTCAACTTGAGACCAAGCGACATCAACATTACTCTCTTCTTGTATTAAACCATTATATGAACTAATAAACGGTACCACTAAGATTAACAATGCTACTACAACACCAATAGCTATTTTCATCCCTTTTTTCATTTAAAATTCCCTCTTTCTATTCTAAATTTAGTATTTTGAATCTTAACTCATTTTACCACAACTTAATCATACTTGAAAAAATAAAAAAACATATAAGACTTTAGTCGGAAAATTTGATTTTCTCAAATTTTAATATTGATTTGTTGCTTTTTTATTTCTATTTAATTATGCCATAAATTAAATCATAAAAAACCAAAAACATTAGAAAAGTAACATTCTTGGTTCTAACTCATATTTGATTATTTCATATTTATACTTACTTTTCTTAGTATTCTTTTTGGTTAAGTATATCTTCTAATAAATTAGGATTAAATTGTTGTAATCTTAACATTCTAATTTCATGTCCATAAGGTGCTAACTTATTCTTTTTATCTTCTCCAACAAAAGGTGTTTCTAAAATCTTTGGTAATGCTTTTAATTTTGGGTGATGGACGACAGCGTTTAATGCATCAAAACCTATTGTTCCAAAACCAATATTTGCATGTCTGTCTTTTTGACTACCTTGTGGATTTTTTGAATCATTTACATGAATCACTTTTAATTTTTCTAGTCCAATAATAGCATCAAATTCTTGTAAAACCCCATCAAAATCATTCTTAACATCGTAACCTGCATCATTTATATGGCATGTATCCATTGTTACAGATAATTTGTCATTCATTGTAACTCCAGAAATAATTTCTGCTAATTCTTCAAAAGAACGCCCTACTTCTGTTCCTTTTCCAGCCATTGTTTCTAAAGCAATTTGTGCCAATTGATCTTTATGCAGCACCTCATTTAATCCTTTAATAATTTGTTTGATAGCTGCTGGAGCTCCTTCTCCAACGTGAGCTCCAGGATGCATAGTAATTTGTCTAGCTCCCAAAGCTTCAGCACGTATAATTTCAGCTTTTAAAAATTCGATACCGAAAGCAAAGTTTTCAGGTTTTAAAGTATTTCCTAAATTAATAATATATGGTGCATGAACAACTATATTAGATAAACCATGCTCTTTCATAAAAGCAGTACCTGCTTCAATGTTCATATCTTCAATTGGTTTTCTTTTTGTGTTTTGTGGTGCTCCAGTGTAAATCATAAAGGTATTTGCGTGGTAACTTGCTGCATCTTCTGCTGAACCTAATAACATTTTTTTGCCACTCATTGACACATGTGATCCTAACAATTCCATTTTATTTAATCTCCAATCTTCTCTTTAAACTCTTATTCATTGTAAGATAATTCAATCAAAAGAACAAATAAAAGAAAATTAGTGTCTATTGTACATGAATTAAATGTTTAGATTTGTACCAATCAACCGCATTTGTAGTTTTTTCTAGCACTACTGAAGTATCGCTAAGCAAATCAACAATATGTTGGTTTCTTTTTGTAAAAAGAACAGACAAATATAAAATACTCCCAATTTTTAAAATGTATCGACCAAAGCCTTCTCGAATAATTACTGTCACCCAACTCAACTTTTCTTCTTTAAAACAAACAACTCTAAGCCCAAAAATCATTTTCCCAATAGTTTGCCCATTAGTTAATTTTGTCATTAAAATAAAATACAACAGAAATATAATTAATTTGCTTATTGATAATAAAGAAAAAGGTTCCTCGCTCAATGGTAATGGGGCCGTTATAAAAATAGAATAGACAATCAAACGATTTAAACTACTAATAACGAGTAAATCAATCAGATAGGCAAAGAAACGAACCCAAAAACCGCCATAAAAAAAGGCAGGATAAAAATTAAATGGAGTCTTTTGTTGTTGTTCTTTTTTTTGCTGCTCTTGCCAATAAAGTCTGCGTTCGTTCCGTAGTTCTTCGGGAGTATGAATTTTTGTGTTTTCATTTAATTCTTCTACGTCTTTTTCGCTATCTAGATGTTCGCATTCTTTTTTATTTTCTTTATCTATTTGAATCAACCTTTTTTTACGTTTAATATCAGCTTCTTCTTTTGCTAACAATTGTTTTAATTCATTTAAATCCAATTCTTTTGTTGTCCCTCTTTCAGTTGCTTCGGATTTCTTATCCATCCTACTCCCCTCCATATAGATACATCATTCTTGGAGATTGAACGTCACTAAGTTGTTTTGATAATTCAGTAACTAGTCCTTCTGTTGTACTTTTTTTAGATATAAACTGACTCACTTTGGAGCTTAGCAACGATTTGAAAGAGAATGAACCCATTGAATACTGAAATACTTCTGCGTCTTCTATTTGATAGTCTTTTTTAAGTGCCGCTAAAGCATCTTCATAATAGCCAATTTGATCAACTAGCCCGTTTGCTTTAGCTTGTGCTCCGTCATAAATTCTTCCATCTGCTAGAGCTTTAACTTCGTTGATATCCTTACCTCTACCCTCTGAGACAACCGTTACAAAACGATTATAAGAATCATCCACTAAACTTTGTAAAATAAGTTGGTCTTCTTCCGTCATTTTTTTGCTTATAGAACCGATGTCTTTGAATTGACCACTCTTTATAGTCATATCTTCAATACCAATTTTTTCATATAGTTCACTTAGGTTTAAACTACTCATTATCACACCAATTGATCCTGTTAAAGTTTCTTCTGAAGCGAATATTTTATCTGCAGAAGCTGCAATATAATAACCGCCACTGGCAGCAACGTTACCCATTGAAACGTATAATGGAATTTTTGTACCTTTTTGTAGCTCATCTATTTTATCCTTTATTTGAG
>JAVWJE010000098.1:0-5560 GCA_036639135.1 Carnobacterium sp.
ATACTAGGTTTGCGCATACCGAACTTCATTGGTTAGTCCTCCTTTAATCTAGGCATCTAAAATACCGTTTTCGTTATGCCACTTGTCATAATTATGATTTCTTAAATGAATGTAGTAAGTAATACCATCTACACTAACGCTTTTCTTGCTTCTATCATTCTTGCCACGTTTATTTGTTGTCTTTTTTGATTCCATCGAATAAAAGTTTTTGTTTAATATATTTTGTGCGAATCCAATCTTTGTTTTTAACAGTAGAGAATAACCGTTTCTTTCTAACAAATCACTTAATTCACTAAGGACAGCTATAAAATAACCACTTGCGTAACTTTCGTATCTGGAAACTCGGACATAAGTTGTCTTGCTATTAACTTGATTCAATAGCCATATACTGCCAATGTTTTTTTGACCTGAAAATATTTGATAACCATATCCAGCGTTATTATATTTAGTCATTACTATTTCATGTCTATTATTAATCATTTCTTTAGTGAATTTGTTGTCTCTATGCAAAACGAAAGATTCTAGTTTTAATGAGTTGTGATTTTTAAAAGGAAATTGATTGTTGTTTTTGTGTGTTTCGTTTATTGGTAAACTCATTTATTTTCCCTCCCGTTCTAATTCTCGTTTTTTGTGCCATTGCTGCACTTCTTCGTAATTGAAACGATTAGCTCGAATGCTTATCTTATCCACCGGACAGCCTTGCGCTACCCAACTAGTGACCGTTCTAGGAGTTACACCGAAACGTTCAGATAATTCTTTTGTTGTTAAGTTGCGATACATATCTACAACTCCTTTCTTTATTTCTATAATCTTATTATATAATTGATGCGTTTATTTTACAACTCTTTTCCATTCTTTTCTTTATCTTTCTGTTTTGTTTCGTTCACATTTACGACACATTATCATTTTCATAGAGCTTCTTCTATAAAACTTTTTGTTTTTGAATCGAAATAAGCAACATGAATCGTAACGTTGTATTTGAACATAAATAATTTCGCTCTTAGTTTAAAATCTCTGTTCATATCAGAATTTTTAGAACCTTTCACATCAACGTATCTGATAGATTTATCCTCGTATTCAACAACGAAGTCTGGAGTGTACTTAATTGCGCTAAAAACTCTAGGTTTACCATTTTTCCTTTTCTCTGTCGGATGGTCAAATTTAGGTTGCAATTCAAATGTCCGTTGCATTTCAAAAGACTTAACTTCTCCTCTTGCTTGCAAAACTAAAAGGTGAGAATAATATCTGGCTTCGGTTTTGCTGTCGAACATGTGACCATCTAACTCCATTTTTTTAGATTTGTATTTAGATCCTTTTACTTTATTGTACGTTGGCAAGTAATCACTCCTTAGTATAATTCTGGATATGTTTCTTTATGATATTCAATTATATCATTATTGATATATTCGCCATACATCGCTGCTACAGTTGGTTCTGTCGTTTTTATAAGTTCATTAATCATGTGGGGATACTCTTTTCCAAACATTTCAGAACACCAATCTTTATCGTATGCGTATCTAATTGCTTGTTTAATAGCGTCGTCTTTAAATCCGTTTAACAAATCAATCAACTCGGAATCAACGACATTTCTGCTCTTCAACTCTTTTAAATTGTTATTTAATCGAATTGCGTTTGCTAAACATTGAACGGAATCTAAACTTTCAATTAGACTCCGATTATTCATTTCTTTTTTGTAATCGTTGTAATCCATCAATTCACCTCTTTATTTAATATCCTTTGAATATCTCTAAAGTAATTAAACTCGACATCTCCTGTTTCTCCATCACGAACTTTAGCAAAAGTGGCGACTAATGAATTTCGATCCTCCATAGTGTTTCCATAACCATCTTCAATTATCGGCCTGCTAAGGAAAATAATGTTTGATGCATCTTGTTCAGCACTTCCAGAGTCTCTCAAATCGGACATTGTAGGCTTTGTATCTTGTCTATTCTCTACAGCTCTGTTTAGTTGAGATAATGCCACTATCGGCATATTTAGGTCATTGGTGACGTTTTTAAGCTTACGAGTAATCTCACTAACTCTTTCTCTATCGTTTTTACGTTCGTTGTTCACATTTGTAATAGATATATGGTCAATAAAAGCAATGTGAGGTTTTCCGTCTGCTTCATGGTGTCTTTTTTTAATCTTTTTGATAATCGTATCTACTTGAGAATCGTTATACACTCGAATGTTTGCTTGTGAGAGATAAGAATAAGTTGTCATAAAACGATCATATTCTTCTTCTGTGCATTGTTTGAGAGCATTCTTTAATCTGTAACCGTTAATATCAGACATCATAGACGCAAAACGTCTCATAACTTGTTTTTTACTCATTTCTAATGAAAAGAAATCAACCACTATATCTTCATTTTTGGATAACATCTCAAATATCAAGTTTAATGAGAATGCCGTCTTTCCGACTGATGGACGAGCTCCAATAATCGTTAATGTGTTATTCTCAAATCCACCGTTCAACTGCTTATCTACCATCGGATAAGATAATATGCCTGCCGGTTCTTCTTCAAAAAAACCATTTAACACTTCATCCAAAGCTTCTTTTATACTTCCATCATCTTCTTCTTTATGAAATTGATCGTTTTGTTCAAATAAATATTCTAACATTTCTTTGTTTTCATCACTTGGTATTGAAGCGTACTTTTCAGAAGCACGTCTAATTTGTTCGTCAAAGTGTTCTTTCTTTATTCCAAGCGCAATCTTATGAAAGTGACTGATGTCATCTGATCTAACTTGCGTTCCGTTTAGTCTAAGTATAGATAGTTTTTCATAAGTAACGGCAGTCAAAGGGTTTTTACTTTTTACAGACGATTCTATTTCAAGTATCGAATCAAAATTACCCTCACTACTAATTAAAGCAGCTGCAATTTCTTTGTATTCTTTAAACGTAAACCAATTTTCATTAACCTCAACCAATGGTATAATTTCTTGGTGTGCTAGGAATGCTTCCAAAAGAAGTCTTTCAGCGTTCATGCTCAAATTAATCAATCTCCTTTTTGCGTTCAGTGAATTGTGCTTTTTTCATAGCGATAAATTTGCGTAAATCTGGATCTTCGTCCATCATCTGTTTTACTTTTTCGGCATGTGGTTTATTTTCTTCACGAACAACTGACTGTTTAAACAAATCTTTTTGAATCTGTTCATAGTCTTTTACTGGAGTTAGCTCTATCGGTCTAATATCAGCTATCTTAGGTTCAAATTTATTATGCAAGATATAATCATTCAGTTTAGCTAAAACTCGTCTATACTCCATTTCTTTGAGATAACCGTACCATGTTTCTAACTTACGTTGTTGATCATCGACTTTTAAAAAGTAGGGAAAGTTATCAGATATAATCCCTACTATCTTTACAAACTCTTTATAGTCCATTTGTTCCTGCCTCCATCTTTTTAGCAAATTCATCTAAAGCGTTACTTTTGTCATTAGGTTTACTATTTTTAAATTGAGGTTTATTGGAAAAGTTTTCCTTATTTTTATCTTTATTGTTATCTTTTCTATCCCAAGCTTTAATAGTAGCGTAATAATTTTTGTAACTCTTACCGCTAGTCTCCATATATTCGGATAACTTTTCTATTTTATTTTCATAATCTGTATATTCATCTTTCAATTTATTTAATTGTTCATCTGTTAGTAATACATTCTTGTATTCACCGTGCTTATGTCTAACTGTTTTAATTTTATGAGACGGACGAGGTTCTTTATTACTTTCTTTATCTATATCTAATTCTATATCTAAATCTAGTTCTATATCTGTTGCGTTATCTTCCGTTACTTCGCCGTTACCGGTAACGTTACTATTTGCAATTAGTTTCTGTTTTTCCTTGTATTTAGCCTGTCTAATGCGATTTTGTTCTTTAATTTTTTCTAGCTTATCCATTTGTTGATATTCATCCCAATTTTTAATGAAAATAATGTCATCATAAAGCTCAATCATCTTATACTTTTCAAGCGTCATGATAGCGAATCTTACAAATTCAGTGCTGAAATCAAAGTCAGCTGCGAGGTCTTCTTCTGTATAAGGAACGTTTTCAGTGAAGAACAACCCTCCTTTTTGGTTTGATTCTCCAGCTCTTGATAATAAAAACACCCAAAATAAAATTATGTTGTTACCGTCTGGCATTTTTCTGATTCGTTTAACTTTCTTGTTGTCTGGTATAGAAACGTCTAGTTTGATCCATTTAACTTCCGCCACGTTATTTCACCTCATTTATAAATTTATTAACAAAGTAAACTTGACCTTTTCCGGTAATTTTAGTAGTTCTAGTTACACGGACGCTTCCGTCAGCATTATTAATCGTGCGTTTTTTTATGTCCATTAATTCTAAATTCATAGATTTTTGAGTAGGCAAATTGTAATTCTCACCATTTTGTTTAATTAAAAATCCGTTTTCTCTAAGCCATTCAAACAATCTGTTTTGTCCAATGTCAACTCCATTTTGTTTTATTAATTTAGATAATTCTCCGATTAATATGCTTTGCTTGCTCGCTTCTACTGCTTGAGAAAATGCAATTCTCGGTTTTGCTTCCTCAAACTTATTTTCTAATTCTTTAACTCTCATGTCAGCAAATTCCAAAGCTCGTTTCATAATCATTTCTGGACTGTTCCAAGCCCTTTCTATTCGGATGAAATATTGTCTAGCTTGTTTACCTTTATCGTTACGTTGGATCATGCTGACTTCTTTGGCCATATCGATAGTCATAACATGATTGTCAATTTTTCTTTGAGCACCATTATTAACAAGCGTAAAACTTTTAACACTTGTATAATCAACTTCATTTGAAAATCCATATTGAAGCATTCTTTCAAACCAACTGTTGTACCTTTCAGTTATCTCTAAAAACTCATGTAAATCTCTGCCCAATACTACAACAGAACCATCTTCTTGTTCATGTAGTTTAATTAACGGATTTTGTTTTTCTACTAAACTTTGCATATCATTTGTCCTCCTTTTTGTTTTGTTCTTCTAACCACTTGATGATTGCTTCGAGATCGTATCTGTTCTCTCTACCGATTTTTATTCTTGGCATACCAGAATCTAGCCACTTTTGAAACATAGGTCTTGATATTTTGAAGTATTCCAACATTTCTTTTAGAGTAAATAACTCTTTTGGCACGTTGTTCACGTCTGCACCTCCTCTACTTGATAATTTAATTATATAACTAATATTAAAATAAATATACAAATATTAACGTATATTAAAAACTATTATATATTTCGTTCACATTTTAGACACATATACCAAATAAAAAAACCTCCAATTAAGGAGGCTACTGCTAAAATGGAAGGTCGTCCGAATCGATTGATATTTCTGTGCCACTACTTGCAAATGGATCATCATTCTTCGGTTCTGGCTTGCTGTAACTCGTACCGCTATCTTTCTTGCTGTCAAGGAACTCAAAACGATTGACAATGACATCTGTACTCGAGCGTTTCTCACCGTTCTTTTCATACGTTGATTGCGATAACTGACCTTCAATTAGAATCTTGCTACCTTTGTGTAAGAAGTTACCCATCGTTTCAGCAGTCTTGCCAAAAGCTGTGA
>JAVWJE010000098.1:5570-6338 GCA_036639135.1 Carnobacterium sp.
AGAAGTGTGTCGTATCTTTCTTAAACTCGTCTTTGACAGCTAACGTGTTCTTGCATAAAGCAGTTCCAGTACTTAAAAACGTTACTTCCATATCTCTCACAACATTCCCCGTAGCTAAAAATTTATTCATTTGTCATTTCCTCCAATGTTTGTATTTGTTTTTCATCAAAAATAGTATATTCTGCTTTAAAACTTCTGTTTTGTCCACCGCACTTAGTTATCAACTCTGAAAAATAACCTGGGTATCTATTGAAATGTTCAGCTGCTTTTTTAGACGAAGGGAAAATTAAAACTTCGTTGTTTTCCTTATCAGTAACTTCTATTTCGTAGCCTCTACTAGCTTTCTTTATTTTTGTTTCCTTGAACATAACTTCGATTATGTGTTCTTTCTTTTTTAACATCGTTAATATATTTTCATTAATTTTGAATACATTACATATTTCATCTTGCGTATATTTTTCGGTTTTTAATAAATCGATAACCATATTGACTTCTGTAACATCTAAATCAGTTGGTCTGTTTTTAGTTAATCCGGTTAAGTAAGCATGTTCTTTATTTTCAGAAGCAGATACCCATTCTAAATTAGACACGTTATTGTCATTTTTTATTCCATTTTTATGATTTACTTCTCTTTTGTTCCACTTGTTAGGTAAAAACTCTTTAGCTACTAACCTATGGATGTACTCTCTAGTTTTTATATTTTTATAACTTAAGCTTACATAAACATAACCTCTGCCGTTATTGTTTTCTTGCAAAATTCTTTCTTCT
>JAVWJE010000099.1:0-6241 GCA_036639135.1 Carnobacterium sp.
TCCTAATTGATTTAATGATTCAGCTAACTTAGAAGCTGCTTGCCCGCCAAATTGGATTATAACACCAATAGGCTTTTCTAAACGGATCACATTCATAACATCTTCCAGTGTTATTGGCTCGAAATACAATTTATCAGAAACTAAAAAATCAGTTGAAACCGTTTCAGGATTATTATTTAACACAATTGCTTCATATCCAGCTTTCTGGATGGCTTTTATGGAATGAAAAACGGCATGTTCAAATTCTATTCCTTGTCCGATTCGTGTTGGTCCAGAACCTAAAATTAAAATGGACTCTTTAGACGTTGGAATGCTTTCATTTTCTTCCTCATAAGTACTGTAATAACCAGGAATTTTTGTTTCACATTCTTGCGAATAAGGACCTAGTTGCTTATACACAGGACCTAGAGCATTTTCGTAGCGAAACGTTCCAACTTTTTGTGAAGTGGTCTCCCATAATAAAGCAATAAACTCGTCAGAAAAGCCATAAGACTTAGCGTAAGCTAATTTTTCAACATTAAAAAGATGGTTTCTTAACTCTTTTTCGATTTCAATAATATGAGCTAACTTATCCAGGAAAAACAAGTCAATGTGAGTATCTTTTGCTAGTTTCTCAATGGGGTAATCTCTGCGAATAATTTCAGCTAAATAGAATAAGCGATTATCTTGAGCGTGAATCACTTTTTGAAATACTTCTTCATCTGTAGCAAGAGCTATTTCTTCTAAAAAGATATGGGAAACACCAATCTCTAAAGAACGAACAGCCTTTAATAAAGATTCTTCTAGTGTTCGACCAAATGACATCGTTTCACCAGTGGATTTCATTTGCAGACCTAATTCTCTGTCTCCTTGTTCAAATCTGTCAAAAGGCCAACGTGGTACTTTTGAAACGATGTAATCCATAGCTGGTTCAAATTCAGAACAAAATTGTTCTGTTCCTGGTTTTTTTATTTCATCTAGAGTCATTCCTACAGCTATTTTTGATACCGTTCTTTCAATCGGGTTCCCCGTTGCTTTACTAGCTAACGCTGATGAAAGACTTGTACATTGGTTTACTCCAAGAATAAAATAATCTAAAGTAACGGGGTCTAAAGCAAACCGTATCGTACAACTTCCTTCCATTTTCAATGCGCGAATGATTTTTAAGGAAGCATCACGTAGCATTTGATGCTGTTTATCCGTTAATGTTTGGCTTGGAGCAAAAATAATGGAGTCTCCTGTATGTATTCCGACAGGGTCAAAATGTTCTAAAGTACAACTAATCATCGCATGGTCTTTTTTATCACGAATCACTTCGTATTCTACTTCTTTATACCCCGTGCGATTCATTTCAATGAAACACTTATTAATAGGAGAACGCACTAAGCTTTTACTTACTGCTGACATTAACTCTGCTGTATTTTTGCAACTTACTTTAGTGGATCCCATTTTGTTACTCATTGTCATGACCAACAAAGGAAAGGTCACTTTTTCAGAAAAAAGAACCGCTTCTTGGACTGTCTGGACAACCGAACTTTCTAATGTTGGTTCATTTAATTTTTCCATTAGTTTTTTAAATAAATCGGGGTACTCTGTTGTTTTAATGGCTTCTAATTTTGTTCCTAACAACTCAATTCCTAACTCATCTAACAAGCCCGAATCCGCTAACTCCATTGTGGCATTTAAAGATGTTCGTCCACCTAAAGTTGGAATAAGAGCATCTGGACGTTCTTTTCGTAAGATCTTAGAAATAAACTCTAACGTAAGAGGCTCAATGTAAACACGATCAGCAATCCCTTTATCTGTCATAATGGATGCGGGGTTGGAATTAATTAAAATGACTTCATAGCCTTCTTCTTTAAGCGATAAACAAGCTTGGGTTCCTGCATAATCAAATTCTGCAGATTGTCCAATGACGATAGGACCTGAACCTATCACTACTATTTTAGTCAAATCTGTGCGTTTAGTCATATTCTCTTACCTTCTTTCCAAGAATCGACCAAGTCCATAAATTGATCAAATAAATATTTTGTATCATGAGGTCCTGGTGAACTATCTGGATTAAATTGCACACTGAACCAAGGATAATGAAGGTGTTTTATTCCTTCAACAGACCCACCATTTAATTCGACATGAGTGATTGCTAGATTTGTTTGATCAATAGAGTCATAATCGACTAAAAACCCATGATTTTGCGTTGTTAAATAAAAATTTCCTGAGACTAATTCTTTTACTGGGAGGTTTAGTCCTCTATGTCCTACTTTCATTTTAACGACACTACAGCCATTAGCTAATGCTATTAATTGGTGGCCTAAACCTGTTCCAAATATAGGGATTTTACTTTGAATGGTTTCAATCATCTTTAAAACATGAGGCAAATCATTAGGATTACCAGGGCCGTTAGTTAACAGAATCCCATCAGGTTCTAAATTTATAATAGATTCAGCAGATGTATCGTAAGGCAGTACGGTAACATGACAATCTCTTTTATTTAATTCTTTTAATAGGCTATGTTTCAATCCAAAATCAATGACAATTATATTTCGTCCATTTCCTGGACTAACGTATGCTCTAGATGTGGATACTTGCGCTACTTGTTGAATAGGCAAAACCGTCGCTTTCAATTGATCAAAAGCATGGTTAAAATCATCTTGAGTATCGACAATGGTTCCACGCATCACGCCTTTTTCTTGAAGAAGATGCATTAATTTCCGGGTATCGACACCCATTATTCCTGGAATTTTTTTATTTTTTAAAAATTCATCTAAATTCATGTGGCTATGCCAATTTGAAGGTACACGTGCAAATTCTTTAACAATAACGGCTTTACAAGTCGGCTCAATCGATTCATAATCATTCCGGTTGATTCCTGTATTTCCAATCGAAGGGTAATTAAAAACAATCATTTGACCATTGTAAGATTGGTCTGTAATGATTTCTTGATACCCAGTCATTCCGGTTGTAAATACCACTTCTCCAATGGTATCAATTAAAGAACCAAATCCTTTTCCTTTAAAGATTGACCCATCTTCTAATAGCAGTATTCGATCCATACTCAGCGCTCCTTTTTATAAACAACTTTACCATCAACAATGGTCATCATTGTTGTCCCTCTTACTTTCCAACCAATAAATGGTGTGTTTGTAGCTTTTGATAAAAAATCTTTAGCCAGAATGGCTTCTGTATTATTTAAATCAAATAAAGCAATGTCCGCTGGATAACCCACTTTAAGTACACCTGTATTTAAACCGAAAACAGTTGCTGGTTTAATGGTTAACCAGTTGACTAACTGAGATAACGTTACAATGCCAGGCTCTACTAAAAAGGTATAAAGCAATGAAAAGGCCGTTTCACTTCCTATAATGCCAAAAGGAGACCCAATCATTCCACCACTTTTTTCTTCTTTTGTATGTGGCGCATGGTCAGTTGCTATCATATTGATTGTACCATCTAATAGACCTAAAATCAGAGCTTCTTGGTCTTTTTTGCTTCTTAATGGTGGATTCATTTTATAAATACTTGTGTCTGTGGGAATATCCTCTTCTGATAGCAATAAATGGTGTGGAGAGACCTCTGCCGTGACATTTATTCCCGCACGTTTTGCATCTCTTATTACTCGTACACTTTCTTTTGTGGAGACATGACAGACATGATAATGCGCACCGGTGGCTTCACTGAGTAAGACATCTCTAGCAATTTGACTTGCTTCAGTAACGCTTAAGATACCAGGTAAGCCTAACTCTTTATTGCGAACTCCTTCATGCATCACACCATCAAAAAGAAGTGAATCATCTTCAGTGTGAGCCACAACCGTAGTATTGTTTTTTGCAGCTTCTTTCATAGCTAGATACATCGTTCCTGCCGTTTGTACGCCTACTCCATCATTTGTAAAAGCAAATGCTCCTGCCGCTAACAACGCTTGTTGATCGGTTAGCTGATTGCTCTTTAGTCCTGTGGTAATGGGCGCATACTGCAAAACGCGGATAACAGCATCTGTTTTTATTTTTGCTTGAATTTCCATCAAGTTTTCAACCGTATCTGGAACTGGGTTTACGTTAGGCATCGCGCAAATAGTGGTAAATCCACCTCTTGCTGCAGCGATTGTTCC
Organism: Carnobacterium sp.; assembly: GCA_036639135.1. Lineage (GTDB taxonomy): Bacteria > Bacillota > Bacilli > Lactobacillales > Carnobacteriaceae > Carnobacterium_A. The sequence goes on from JAVWJE010000099.1 coordinate 4,088, forward strand.
TGTTTTAATGGTCTCTTTATCCGAAAATCCAGGTTCCCTTAAATGAACATGGACATCGATTAAACCTGGGGTCATTAACGCTCCTTTTGCATCAATCAGGTCACTAATTTGCATATCTTTAGCTGGAGACAATTTTTGTCCAATCCCAATAGAGTGGATAATACTTTTATCTAGTATAATCTCAGTAGGAACGACTTGTCCATTTTCACTTAGTGTCATTGCGTTTTTTATCCATATTGCCATCATTATCCCTCACTAGCTTCATTTTTTTGTTTTCTAAAACCGCTTCTCATTTTGAATTATTCAGCATACCTTATTAAGTTAAATCTCTCTTCATTACCATTATTTTTATATCCCTATCCGTTTTTTGATAAATAAAAGAACCCAAAAGTTTAATGGAGACTTTTGGGTTCTATCTTTTTACTACTATGAGCTAATAAAGAGGCTGTAGTAAAATGTAGTAGTGACCTTTTCACGTCTCTCTGGACTCAATTAAAATTTCACATTCATTTAATTTAATTTTTGAATTAAAACATGATCTTCACCGTCAATTTCTTGAACAGCAACTTTTATTTGTTCTTCTAACGAAGTTGGGATATTCTTTCCAACAAAATCGGCACGAATTGGCAACTCTCTGTGTCCTCTATCTACTAAAACGGCTAAAGATATTTTCATTGGTCTTCCAATGTCCATTAAGGCATCTAAAGCAGCACGAATGGTGCGTCCTGTAAACAAGACATCATCGATTAAAATAACTTGTTTGCCTTCAATACTAACAGGAATACTCGAACCTTTTATTTTAGGCTCACGATTGTCACTCGTATGAACGTCATCACGATACAATGAAATATCTATTTCTCCCACTGGCACAGATACCTCTTCTAGTTCTTTCATTCTATTAGCAATGCGCTGAGCAAGATAGATTCCTCTCGTTTTTATTCCAATAAGAACGAGATCTTCTAATCCTTTATTTTGTTCAATGATTTCATACGTAATACGTGTTAACGCACGTTTCATTGCCGCTCCATCAACTACTTCTACTTCAGATTTAAATACCATGTTTTTCTCCTTTAAAGATAAAGTTGTGTCTTTCTTATTCTTATGAACAAATCTGTTTTAAAAAATACCCTCTCACCTATTTGGTAAGAGGGCATCCAGAGAAATCTGTTTGTTACTATTTAAAAATAATAACAAACAGTCACTCATACGTGTATGCTCCTTCTTAGTCTCACAGGACTGGAATTAAAGGATTTCTTCATTTACTTCTACTCAAGACTTTACCTTGTTGATTTCAAAAAGTCAACGAGTTTCTCTTAATTCAGCAAGTATCTCTTCAAACAATTTAGGCAACGGAGCTTCGAAAGTTAGAAACTCATTTGTTGTAGGATGGTTAAATCCTAAAACACGTGCATGAAGGTACTGTCCCTTACCTGCCAATGTTTTTCTTGGGCCATAAATAGGGTCTCCTGCTAAAGGATAGCCAATGTATTTCATATGAACTCTAATTTGATGCGTTCTTCCTGTTTCTAATTTAAGAGAAACTAATGTAAAATCTTTAAACCGTTCGAGTACTTGGAAATGAGTGACGGCTGAGCGACCACCATCGATAATGTCTTGCTTTTTGCGATCGTTCTTAGAACGACCGACAGGTGCATCAATGGTTCCTTTGTCATGAGGAATAACACCGTGAACTAATGCATAGTATTCTCTTAAAGAACTATGATCTCTTAACTGTGCTGCAAGATTTTCATGAGCTAAGTCGTTTTTAGCTACCATCAATAAGCCACTTGTGTCTTTATCGATACGGTGCACGATTCCAGGTCTAATCGTTCCATTTATTCCTGATAAATCCTTTACATGATACATTAAAGCGTTGACTAGTGTTCCTGTTTGATGCCCTGCAGAAGGATGAACAACCATTCCTTGTGGTTTATTGATAACCAGCATCTCTTCATCTTCATAAACGATTTCAAGAGGAATATTCTCAGCTTCGACATTAAGAGGAATTAAATCTGGTTCAATAATATCAATGATATCTCCCGTTTGTACCTTGTAATTAGATTTTGCAGCCTTACTATTTACAGTTACATCGCCTTCTTTGATCCACTGTTGGACATGAGAACGAGTTAACGTAGGAAGCAATTGAACCAACAC
>JAVWJE010000100.1:0-6147 GCA_036639135.1 Carnobacterium sp.
CTCACTTCTTGATCAGAATCTAATCCTTTTACAACAACCCAGCAAGCTATATCTTCTAGTTCTGTATATGCAAAGTAATCCTTATTTTGCATAAAAGATCCTGCCTCAGACAAAAAACTTGTTTTGAAATCGCTATTTTCCTTTCGCATTTATATCCTCCTTACACGATTGCTCAGTGCTTATGCTTTTTTTTACATCAAATTGGTTACCAATTTTTCTCCAAAATTACGATGGTTGCATTGTCCTGATTCTTCAAACGTTTTTGTTCAACAGCTTTAATAATGTTTTGAGCACTATCATGAGGTGGTGAATACTGTGAAAATATCTTTTCCATTTCAACTTCAGTCAAACTGTCATAGACACCATCACTAAACAAACAAACCTTGTCGCCTTTCTGTAACTTGATAGGTTTTTTTCCAGTGTCTAAATGTTTAAATCCTTCATATCCTAAATAATTCACTAATCTTTTTTTTAGTGGATTTTCTTGTACTTCTAGTTTTGTAATTTCTCCTGAAATATACCTTTCTTTAAGTACAGTCTCAAAAATATGCTTCTGATTGATAGCCATGAACTCACCATTCCTAAATATAGAAATAATGCTATCTCCAACAGCACCCCAATGTAAATAGCCCTGGTTGTCAATCAAGACAGTCACTAGTGTCGTTCCTCCATTAGAACCATTAAGATTTTGGACAATCATATGATTGCTTTGTAATGCTGTTTTTTTGAAGAAACCTTCTATATCAACTAGCGTATTGAGTTTCAAAAATTCTTGAATATACGTATTTACCGCAACTGTACTTGCCATTCTACCGTTAGCTAATCCGCTGATTCCATCTGCTAACACTGCCATTGTCCCGAAGTTTGTTTTCGCTGACGAAAAATAATCATCCTGTTCTTCTCGTCTACCTATAGTTTGACCGTTTCCTATTGCAATTTTTTCTGTATCTACATTATTCGCAAGTTTAGTTCTAATGATTATTAAGGTTATGATTAATATAATGAATATACATACAATGATATAAGGTGTTTGCTGTTGATCCATTTTCTCATCATTCCTCGCTTTGGTTGTTTTCCCATTCAAAATGAACACCGCATAAAGGAATAAACAGGAACATACTTCTACCCAATTGGATGATATCGTAAGCTGCTAATTCAGTAGGTGTATATACCGCTTCATTATTTAGATACGCTAAGCCCGATGCATCTCCTGGCAGCAAAAAGAAATTCCTTTTTTTAGGATCATAAACTATGACCGCATGATTTCTTTTAGAAATGGAATTATCACCAATAATTCGAATATGCATATCTTCCGCTCTACCAATAAAGTTTTTTTCCGATAAAATTCTATAGTCACGCCCCATTTGCGGTCCTTCAATACAAACTAACCAGGCCGTCACTGGATCAATTCCATCAACTTCACCAAGGTATGGCATTGTTTTATCGTCTTCATCTACCACAAGATGTGTCTGATTTTTCAACTTAGAATCTTGCTCTACCATTACATTACAATAAGGACAAATATTTTTATGTCTTCTTGAACTAAACATGTGACCATTTGAACATCTAATCAAACTCATTTTATATCCCCCGTCTGTATTATGAATCTTGCATTTTTTATCTCACCAAAATCCGAGTATTTGCTATGTAAATCGTGTCCCCTGTATTTATACGATACGGGCTTTCATGTCGTAATTTATTTTTAATACGTTTTTCTGCTTTTTTTATGCCCACCCCATTTACAGAATCAATATCTTCTATATACCAGGCTTCTGATACACAATTTAAAACAGCATGCTCATTATTAATTAAGGATTCGTATTCTGTACCACTCAAATCAATTTCTACCTCTTGTTCTGTTGAACTTTTACCAATTAACAAAGACGTTTTGCCTTGTACAACCCATTCTCTTGCTACTTCACCTTCTTGATTGAGAAGTACCAATTTTTCAATCCCTTGTCCCAAACTACTGTGAGTAATCTCCTCTTTAGGTGTATATTGCATGACAGCATATACAATAACAGCTATACATAACAACGTTCCCACAAAAACTTGTAAAAGAATTTCTTGGTTTAGTAAAAATACATATAAAACCATGAAAAATACAATTATTACAATTATGATATCTATTACTTTAATTGAATTTTGTCTGTTACTGTTTTTCTCATTACTTGTTCCAATCATGTATTCAACTCCTTTCATTCTTTCGGTATAGTGTATCTTTAGTACTGTATTTTGTTAAAAAAATACGGAACATTATTTTTTGAAAAATCTTTCAAATAATTCTGTTGTATCGATTGGATTCTTTTTATTTTGCTTACTATTTGTTGCAGACTTTTCCTTTGTTTTCGGATTAAAACCAAAAAAATGTTCAAAGTTTTTTTCAAGATTATTCATATCAAATCCTTGTCTTTTCGAATCAGTTTGTTTATTACCTTTTCCATCTGACTCTTCATATCGGTTACTTCTACCTTGTCCGAATCCTTCAAGCTGAGTATCATAAGCTTTTCTGGAAGCTACATCTTTCAAAACTTTATATGCCTCTTGTATCTCTAAAAAAAGTCTTTCTGAATCCTTATTGCCACCACTAACATCTGGATGATGCTTTTTAGATAATTTTCTATAAGCATCTTTAATTAGTTCTTGTGTTGCATTTTTGCTGATTCCTAAAGTTATATAATGATTTTTCATTGTTTTCATTCCCATTTTTTAGGTTTATCCAAAAATTATCTAAGGAACTATATAGTCCCTTAGATAATTGGATGAGCAGATATCAAAGCAGAATTTTAGACAGCGTAACCGCCCTCAATTTTTGCTAAGTCCGTTTTATCTTTCTTCTGCTTAATGAATAGGTAGAATTCACCAATACCTTCAGTGTCACCATATCTTTCTGTATAGTCGACAACAAAAGCATTTGGGAAATTAATTTTTCTTACTACTTGGTCAGCTGAAATAACTTCTAAAGTTACTTTACGGTAACAGTCTGCTTTTTCAGCAGGCACTAATGACCATAATCCTAACTTCATCGTGTCATCAGAATTATCACCATCAGTTGCAGTAAGAATTTTCCCCTTAACTTTTAAAGTTGCACCAACATCTGTTGATCTAGCATTTGAATCATCTGGTGTATCTGTTTCATATACCACTGACATAATACTTTCTAGTCCTAATTCAATTGCTTCTGATCCTTCTACTTTTAATACAAAGCCCATACTTAATTCCTCCTAAAATTTTTTCTTTTTTGAAACCTCTCTAAAATCTTGGCTTGATATTGAGCGAAATTTATTCTAGATGCTTTGAATGATCAATATCTTATTATGCAAAATTCATAAGACATTGATAATATGTATTAATTTCGTCAAAGACAAGTTTTAGTGGAGATTCCTATTTATGTTAAAAGATTTATTGTAAAACAAATCTTAAACATACTAATAATTTTACAATTATAGTATTTATGAAATGTTGCCTAGTAAGCTATTATGCCTTTACCGCACTTGTTCCCTTTGTAATCATTACTTCAAGGTTTTTCACATTACCATTAAACACTAGATCGATTTGACACAAGCTCGTTTTCTCATCGATTATATAGCCAATATCGTCACCATCGTGAATTACAGAGTTTACATATCCCTTATCATTCAGCCATTTACTTTTCTGGCTACTTGGATTATTACTGAAGAATCGAACAATATTGTCATGCTTAAAATCACCTGATTGAAATCTGAGAATTCTTTCAATATACGTACTAACTTGCGTTTTATAGATTGAGTCAAATCCGTCTTCTTCCATAGCTAGGCTTCTTGCTTTATAAACCGTAATACGCTTAATATCTTTGTCTTGCAATTGTGCATTTTCTGACGAGAAAACAAAACCGAAACTTTTACTATTAATTGCATCTTTAATATTATTTGTGAACCCCGAAATTTCTTTTGCCATTGTAGTAACAGCTCGTAATGAATTATCACCAGCTTCAATATCGAAGCGTACTCCCGGGTAGTTCTTCTTCACATATCGGAATGATTCCTTTAAATACTCTGGACATTGGTATGCTGAAACTATTCCCGCTGCTACGTAACTAGCTCCTACATATACGCCCTCTATCCATAGTTTTAGAACATCCTCTTTTTCTTTAGAAAGGCGTGCCCCATTTTCAGTCGTCTGCATTCTAGTGTCAATAACAACACCCGATTTATCTTTTGGAATAATCGTGAAATTCGGTAGACATGGGATTGCAAATTCACTATAATCCTTTCTTATTAGAGGCGAACACTTGTCAATAAGGCGATCTATCCCCGAGGTTGCAATTCCATTAAAAGTTGTTTCTTCTTCTGCCATGAAATTAAAGAATACTTGAACCTTAAATTCTTTTATCGTGTCAAGCAAACTTGATAATGATTCCATAGTATTTCCATCTTGCTTAGCTACTTTTTCATTACCTTTGAAGCGCGATCTACTTATTTTCAAATTACCTGATGCTTCTAATTCAAGACTCGGAACGATGCCATACCAAACGGTATCTGTGAAGTCATTTTTAGAGTTTACAGTATTAAGATACGTTTTTAACCTTGGTAAATTATTACTCTTTACAAGCATGTCCAATTTCGTATTCGTTACGAGTAATGATGGCTGCATTCCTCTGTTTTTTGTAGCATACTGATCAAAATACATTTTTACACCTATCAGTTTTTCAACTAACGGTTTAACTGTTTTTACAAATTCATCTTTGGCATCTTTGTAGAATTCTAGGTAAGTATTGTAATTCTGTACCTCTGTTTCTACATCGAATTCAGCCCTCACAGTTGGTAATGGCGAGAAGGTTCTTACAACCAAGTCTTTCACATAAGAAGAAGGTGTTTCTGTTATAGATTCATAGTCTTCTTCAAAGACCGTGCTCAATCCGTAATTACTATTCTCCTCAATGGCCATAAGTTCTGTATTATTACTCTGCGGTGCTTCGATAATTTTTAATTCACCTGTTTCTCCAATTGTAAGTGTACCGATTTGGAGCTTCTCAGATTCATCTTCTTGTTGGCTATTTCCGAGTAAAAGCCTAGTTTTAATATCTTCAATAGCTAGTGGTAGCATTGCCATCACGTTATTATAGTTTTTGCTAGCTACTTCAAACATTAGATTAAGCTTATCACCAGTATCCAGTTTCTTTGGATCTTCTTCTTCTAACTTATCGTATTCTCCATACAAGTAATGAATTTCTTTTCTTACTTGTCGAATATCATCCATAACTTTTTTAGGAGAAATCATATCTAAAAGATTTTCAAACTTGAAATCTACATTAGTAATTCCTTGACTTCTTTTCGTGTCAATGAGCGTAAATAGCATCTTTAAAAAATCATTGTTTTGATCAATAGCGATTTCGGAAATACAATCATCTTGAATTCCTTCTGGCTTTTTCAATGTGTACATAACTTTTTGGTTTGCTGCATTGTAGAAAGAATAGACTGTTGGAGAAAATTTCTCTAAAAATTCGTCGAAATTTTTCACTAGTAGGTATTGATTGATTTCTTTAATTTTCTCATCGCTAAGACTGTCAATCCCTTTTACATCTCCAACAAGGGTAAGTATGTCTAATTTTTCTGGATTGATTTCCTCAAAAAGCATTGTCCTATTTGTTTGATAAATAATTTCCACATATTCGGCTGTAAAATGTCATATCTCAATAAGACATTCGAATATCTTACAGCCACCCCTCCTTTTTATAACTAATTTAGAATAGAAGATAATCATTTAAAAACATATAACACGCCAATAGTATTAAAATTTAATAAACCGAATAATTGGTAATCAAATTGAAATTCTAGGATTTTAAGGGCGTTATGTATATAAAATAACTATAAAGTAATTAAATATATTGTCAATATATAATTGGAATTTTCAAGCAATTTATTCCACGAAAAGGTTTTATCATCTAATTATCGACATCTGTTCTATTTTTTCTCGAAAAGTCCTTTTACATAAAAACAACTTCTAAATTAATAACTTAGAAGTTGTTTTTATATTTATAATGCAAAGAATACAACAACTATTTTAAATAAATGTCACGCGTGTTGATTATCCAATTTACACCATCAATAATGGAAGCAGCAGGTTGATTTCCGCTACGGGCTGCTCGCTTTCCGCGGGGCGAGCGGT
>JAVWJE010000101.1:0-5999 GCA_036639135.1 Carnobacterium sp.
GCACTTGGTTTGGGACCAAGGGGTCGCAGGTTCGAATCCTGTCTTCCCGATAAATAAAAAAACCACTTATCTCAAGTGGTTTTTTTTATTATCTAAAATAATAAGGATTAAAAAACGTTTTAGTTCTTATTGCTTACATGTATAATAGAAAAAAAGATGTTTTTAAAAGAATTATGAGGAGAGTTGCTTTTCAAATGCATTATTTTCTCGTATAATTAAAGTCAGTATTAGTCAAAACATAATAACTCACTTAAGTGTTAGTATTAACAAAAGAAGGATAAATAAAGTCTGGTGTTGAGACGAAAAGAAAAGGAGTGTTACTGAAAAGACACCGTTGCAATGTATGGTAGAAGTAGGTAATATATATATCATACAACCTCATTGTTTTAGTAACAAGTTACACATGAATAATCAGAATATGTCGGATATCATTGAAGCTTATTTGAAAAAGGTACTTGGCACAGATGAGCAAGTCGAAATTAGGCGTAGTGAAATGGCAGACCGATTTAATTGTGTCCCTTCTCAAATTAATTACGTTATTAATACACGCTTTACTGTTCAACAAGGATACTTAGTTGAAAGCAAGCGTGGTGGTGGCGGGTATATAAGGATAATTAAAGTGAAATTGTTAGACGAAGCAGAGATGTTGAATATGATGATTGATGCAGTTGGTAGTGAAATATCACAAAGAAATGCCTATTCCATAGTAGAAACACTTTACCAAGATGATATGATTACTAAACGAGAAGCAAGCATGATGCTTTCAGCTATGGAAAAATCAATTTTTTCTTTAGAAAATTGTAAAAGAGAAAATGAATTAAGGGCAAGAATGTTGACTGCTTTTTTAAACAATTTAAGATACGAACAATTGTAAAGAATGGAGGTAATATTATGGATGAATTATTCTCAGAAAAAGCAAAAGCTGTTTTAATGTTAGCTCAAGAGAAAGCTAAAGAGTTTCGTCATCGTTCTATAGGCACGGAACACATTTTATTAGCTCTTGTGGTCGAACAAGAAGGTATAGCAGGAAAGACACTTCGTGAATTTTCAATTACTGAAAAAGAGATACGTGAAGAGGCTGAACACTTTACTGGTTATGGAATGATGAAGTATGATTCGAAAGATACCATCCTTCCTTATTCACCTCGAGCTAAACAAGCCATTACTCTAGCGACAGATGAAGCTAAACGTATGGGAGCACCTATAGTAGGAACAGAGCATCTATTACTTGGTTTGTTGCGAGAAGAGGATGTCTTGTCTTCTAAAATTTTAACAAACCTAGATATTAATTTAAATAAAATACGTCAAATACTATTGAAAAAAATAGGAGTTGTTGACGTAAATAACGGCAAAGCTAAACGTTCTAAATCAGCTATTAAGCAAACAAAAGGAACACCAACATTGGATGCTTTAGCAAGAGATTTGACAGCAAGCGCTAGAGCTAAAAAGATTGATCCGATTGTTGGACGCCATACAGAAATAAAACGAGTTATTCAGGTCTTAAGTCGTCGTACTAAGAATAACCCAGTATTGATAGGCGAAGCAGGTGTCGGTAAGACAGCCATAGCTGAAGGGTTGGCACAAAAAATTGCTGCTAGAGAAGTTCCTCATACACTAATTGGCAAGCGTTTGATGATGCTTGATATGGGTTCACTGGTTGCCGGAACAAAGTATCGTGGAGAATTTGAAGAGCGCATGAAAAAGATCATTGATGAAATATATCAAGATGGAAATGTCATCTTATTTATTGATGAATTGCATACCTTAATCGGTGCAGGTGGAGCAGAAGGGGCAATAGACGCTTCTAATATATTAAAACCAGCATTAGCTCGTGGTGAATTACAAACCATAGGTGCTACGACATTAGATGAATACCAAAAATATATTGAAAAAGATGCAGCGCTAGAAAGACGCTTCTCACCAATTCGTGTTGAACAGCCTTCTCTAGAAGAGACAGAAGATATTTTATTAGGCTTGCGCTCACGATATGAAGATCATCACGGTGTTGAAATTACGGATGAAGCTATTCACGCAGCGGTTCAATTGTCTTCTCGTTATATAACATCTAGACAGCTTCCGGATAAAGCGATTGACTTAATAGATGAATCTGCTTCAAAAGTACGTTTGGATTCTTCAAGTAAACCCTCACCAATGGTAGCAGCACTCAAGGAGTTAGAAACATTAATTGAAGAAAAAGAAATAGCTATTCAATTACAAGATTTTGAAAAAGCAGCTAAAATACGTACAAGTGAAATGAAACAACGAACAATGATTGAAGGGATATTAGAAAAAATCAAACATCCTGCTCCTAATTTAGTGAATTTAAAAGTAGAAGAAATAGATATTGCTGAAGTTGTATCTTTATGGACAGGAATTCCAGTAAAACAAATGGACCAAAAAGAATCAAACCGTTTATTAAAATTAGAAAAAGTATTGCATAATCGTGTGATAGGACAAGAGGAAGCAGTCAGTGCGGTTGCTAGAGCTATCAGAAGATCTAGAAGTGGATTAAAAGACCCTAATAGGCCTATAGGTTCATTTATGTTTTTGGGCCCAACAGGAGTAGGGAAAACAGAGTTAGCTAAAACACTTGCTGATGCCATGTTTGGTAGCGAAGACGCCTTGATTAGAGTTGATATGTCTGAGTTTATGGAAAAATATAGTACGAGTCGTTTGATTGGTTCTCCTCCAGGGTATGTAGGATACGATGAGGGTGGTCAATTAACTGAAAAAGTACGACAAAAACCTTATTCTGTTATTTTGTTTGATGAAGTTGAAAAAGCTCATCCAGATGTCTTCAATATTTTATTGCAAGTGCTAGATGATGGTCATTTAACAGATTCTAAAGGACGCAAAGTAGACTTTAAGAATACCGTTATGATTATGACTTCGAATCTTGGAGCTACATCCTTAAGAGATGAAAAATTAGTTGGGTTCAGCACAAAAGATAAGAAAAAAGATTACAAAATGATGGAAAAACGAATTAAAGAAGAGCTGAAAACAACATTTAGACCAGAATTTATCAACCGTTTGGATGAAATCATTGTGTTCCATGCGCTTGAGAAACCTGAATTAAATAAAATTGTTAAGTTATTAACACAAACGATTATTAAACGCTTAGAAGAAATGAATATTCATGTCAAAGTGACACAAGCAGCTATAGATGTTATTGCTAAAGCTGGATTTGACCCAGAGTACGGAGCGAGACCTTTACGTCGGGCAATTCAAAAAGAAATTGAAGACAAGTTAAGTGAAGAGCTATTGAGTGGATCCATTAAAGTAGGAGACCATGTTACTATTGGAGCCTCAAAAGGGGAAATTAGAGTTACTGTAAAAGATACTACGAAAAACATTGAAAGTTCTACTCCTTCTGACCCAGTTAAAGCTTAATAAACCGTCTCATAAAACAACCTATACAATGGAAAAACGCCTGACATTACTCAATGATGTCAGGCGTTTTTATTCGTATTTTAATTTATTTTCTGATATGATGAGGTTATCGATAGAGTAAAGGGAGATGTGAATTTTATGAAAAGAAGTACACGTAACTTACTAGTTGGTTTAGGTGCTACAGTAGCTATAGGAGCTGTTATTTTATCCGCATCTGATAAAAGCATGGTTAAGATAGAATCATATATCAATCGTCAAAAAGCGAAAAACTTTGTTAAAAATAAACTAAAAGGTAATGAAAAAGCACTAGATGTTGTCGAAAAATTATCTGACGAGGAAGTTATAAACTTGTTGAAAGTTGTTGATAAAGTTAGTGATTTAAAAGGACAAGTTGGAACATATACGAATCATTTAAAAGATGCAACAAATGAATTCAAAGATATGTTTATGGATAAAAAAGAAAAAGCAACAGAAAAGGCAGAAGATTTTGTAGATGAGGTTAAAGACAAGGTAAAAGGATAAGATAATTGAATTAAAAATAAGCTCTTACCCATTAAGTAGGAAGAGCTTATTTTTTTATAGCAACCAACTATCAATTATTATTTTTTTTAAAAACCAATAAATAACAAAGCAATAAATCATTCATATTACGTAAGGATAATCCGCTTATATCATAAAAGCGGTCTATTCGATATTGTAATGTATTTCGATGAACATATAATGACTTAGCTGCTAAACTGATATTTCCTTGACTGTGCCACATTGCTAAAATTAATTCTTTTAATTCAGGTTGACTAGCATACTTTTGTTTTAGGATAGACATGAGTGCGCTTTTTTCTAAAGCTTCAGATGTATAATGATGTAAAGCAACGATAGGCAAAGAAAGTAAAGATTGGCCTTTATTTTTTTGTTTTTCAAAAACGAATTGCTCTTCTTTAAAGATCTTTTTAAATTCTTCATTAATTGGCCAGAACTGACCAACATAACAAATAGTTTTAATTGAAAAGTCATCATCAAGTGTTTGGATAATACCTGAAAGTTCATCTAAAGTTAACTTTTCATCAGATTTTTTTTGAATTAGTAATCCAGAGTCATCATCCACAAAAAAAGTTTCTTCACTATTACTAAACATACTTTTGAAAGCACGTAGCCAAGTTTTCTTTTCAAAATAGGAATCTTTTTTTAGAATAGTAAATTGGATGATGCGAAATTCGCTATCCGAATAGAGAGAGGGAAGTTCAATTCCATTTATCAAATAGTTTTGCCATTTTGAAGCAATAGTTGGAACTTTAGTTTTTTTAGAAACAAATAAAAGATGCAACAACTTTATTTCAGATTGTGTTTTACTTTTTTGCTCGAATTGAATCCATTGGTTTTCAAAAGGAAAAGAAATGTAATCAGAAGTTTCTATAGGCAAGCTTGTTAGTTGAGCATCAGGATAAATTAGCTTAATTTCATTAAATTCCAAAACAATACCTCGTTTCAATAAATAATAAGTTGTTCTTTTATTGAGAGTTTTCCTTTTTAATCTAACATTTTAACTCAAGTTTTTAGCTGAGTTATGATAGGATAACACTGATGTAAGCAATTTTTTCGAGAATTGGTAATCTTTTCAAGGTACTTAGCAACCATATGTTTAGCTTTTCGAACATTTTTACACTGAGTACGATCTAATCTTTTGGTTGTTGCTAAAAGATGACGATATGCCAATTTTTTTTGCCAGTTACTTCAAGAGTTTGGCTTTCGCTCTTGCAAGTTAAAACAACAAAATATTTTCCGGATTGGGTTTGTTTAATCGTAAATTATTTTATGGTTTCATCAATCATCCTATGATTTTTAACTTTGACAATTCTTAATTTGGCTAGTTTTTAATTCCTACAGTCTTCATTATTATTGCACCTTCTTTTTCATGATACAATTACAACACGAAAGGTAATATAATGAAAAGGTTAAACATCTTTTAAACAAACAAAAGAATTATTTATAAAAATAGCAAAAGAAATCGACTTCCTAATGGAAAAAATAGACGTTCTTCCAGAACAAGTCTATTGAGCATTTGGAAAAAAATGATGGAATGAGCAATTATGGAGTCCTAGTTATTACATCAGTATGTTGGGGAGCATCTCAAAAGAGATTGTAGAACAATATACTGAAAACCAATTAACAGAATATAACAATGAGTGTCCTAGACGAGATTTATCTCGGGGTTAAAATCTCAAGTTTTCTCTCTGACACCCTTATACATTAAGAAAGGTTGGACCTATGCTGACATTAGAAGAAAAAGAATACTTTATGAATGAAGCGATTAAAGAAGCTAAAAAGGCTGAAAAAAAATTAGAAGTACCTATTGGAGCTATTATTGTTCTAAACGGTCGTATTATAGGACGTGGACATAATGGTCGCGAAGAGAGTCACGATGCAACAGCACATGCCGAAATGTTTGCTATTAGAGAAGCAAACAAGACACTTGAAAATTGGCGTTTAGAAGATGCTCAGTTATTTGTTACTTTAGAACCTTGTCCAATGTGTAGTGGAGCAATGATCTTATCACGTGTTAAAGAATTGTATTATGGAGCAGTCGATCCTAAAGGTGGTACAGCGGGTACCTT
>JAVWJE010000102.1:0-5753 GCA_036639135.1 Carnobacterium sp.
GAACAAATCTGCGATCGTATCAGATGGTGTGCAATTATCACTAGATTTTAATAAGGACGAAAAAAGAGATTTGGAGAATTAACGTATAAAAAGTACCCCTCCAGGCAATGATTATTACAAAATCATACTGGAGGGAAGCAAATGAAAGAAAAATATCGAGTTATTAAAGTCAGTTACTCTGAAGAGCTATCAACCGAATCGGAACTATGGTTTAGACGTTTCATTGAGAAGACGCTATTAGACCATATTACGAAAGATGATTATAGACTACGAGCTATACTGATTAAAAAGAGAGGATAATTTACATGAAAAAATTCGAAGTTATTTATACGCGTGTCAGTTCTGCAGCACAAAGTCTTGAATTACAATTAACTGCTGCAAAAAGGTATCTTGAGTCAATTAATTTAAGTGCCAATGAGGAATCAATTATTTATCTATCAGATCACGATGTTTCTGCAACAAAATTGAAAATGGATCAGCGACCAAAATTGGTGGAATTAATTAGCCTAATTGAAGAAGGCAAAGTAGAAAAGCTAATCGTGTATAAACGCGACCGCTTAGCTCGAAATTTTTATGAATTCGTTGATTTAACAAAAATATTTATTAAGTACAATGTTGAAGTTATATACACAGCTAGTAATGAACCACCTTTTAAAAAGAAGCTCGCCCTAGAAGCATTTTATGGAATGTTTGGGCAAATTGAAGGCGAAAATATTCGTACACGGACGGATGATGCACGCAAACAGTATCCTTCACGTCTTTTTGGCTACACACGAATAAAAGAAACTGAACAAGTCCGTTTTGAAATTAATGAGGATAAAAAAGATATAATACTTTCATTATTTGAGGATTTTAGCAATGTCCAAGATGGTGAACAGTTTCTAAACTTTTTAATGGTACGACGTAAAGGTTTAAATAAGCCCGAAAAGTTGTTTCGTATTTTATCAAATCCATTTTATGCAGGACATTATGAAGCAAAAAATGGATATCAGCTATTACCTCATGTAACACCACTAATTGATTTAGAACTTTTTCTTAAAGGGAAGTCAAAACTTGATGAATATTTTTCCTACTACCAAAAAGGTTTAGAAGATGCCAGCAACCAGTTCTTGGTTCTACCGTATTGCGAAAAGTGCGGAAATGTAATGAAGCATCGAAGAGAAAATGTATTTGATATAGGATACTTTGTCTGTAGTAATAACCACAAGCGACTTTCGATCACTGTTGAAGAGTTAAATAGTTTAGTTAAAGAAACATTACTGGAACACATCCAATCGATTTCAGCTAAACATTTAAAAAACATTATTTCTACACGCATCATAGCAGAAAATAAAAAGCTACAAAAAGAATTAGAGGCAACCAAATCTGAATTCCTGGATAATTCACTAACACTAAGTACCATTGATGTAAAAAGAAAACCTGCTATAGCAAATCTATTAGATAAAATACAATCACTAAAAGATAAGTACCATGACTTAGAACAGGATTTACAAAGTCTACAGAAACTGGGGAATGAAATTATTGAAATTCATTCTCTTTTAACACAGCTATCATTAGATTTCACACAACCAGACCTTCAGCGACTGTCTGAATTGCTTATTGATAAAGTTAATGTTTATGAAACCTATGTACATGTCGAATTATTCCTTTCTTCTCATGGGAAAGAGGACAAGGTCTCATGACAAAAGTAAACGCTGCTGGATATTTACGTTATTCTGACCAGAAGCAAAACGATAATCACTCGTTAGAAATCCAAAAAGGCCAAATTCAATTATTAGCGGAAAGGGAGAATCTCCAAATCATTGCATGGCGTGCTGATAAGGCAACTAGTGCATTTCGTAATAACATTAGCAAACGGGAAGGTATACAATTAATTATTGAAGATATCAAGAATGGCGCTGGGGCTATCTGCTTCTACGAAGAATCCCGTTTAACTAGGAGCATTACTGATTTTTACAACGAGCTTTACTTGCCAATTAAATTGGAGTACCCTCATGTTAAGTTTTTTAGTACCCAATCTGACGCAGAGTGGAATCCAAATGATCCAATCGTGCAGACAAAGCTCGTTATTGCTGCTGAGGAATCAGAAATAAAGTCTGTTCGAGCGAAAGATGCTCAAAAAAGTTTACTGCACCGTGAGCAACCGACAAGACCTGGGAGTCGTACCCCCATTGGCTATGATATGATTGACGGGGTTTTACATCCTAATGAAGATGCTGAAATAGTCCAATTAATCTTCCATTTAGCGAGTTGGGGTTACTCTCATGGATTAATTGCTGATTACCTAAACCAATGTAACATTACAACTAAAAAGGTGAAGTATTGGAATAGTAGCACGATCGGATACATTCTTTCTAACAAGGTTTACTCAGGAAATCTAGCATGGAATGTTAGGTCTAGCTACGATTCAAGTAAACCAAAGAATGATTTAGAAATTGATTTATTCAAAAATGTTCATGAACCAATCATTAGCCCCACCACTTTCCATTTATCTAAACAAATAAATGATTTAAAAAAACAATTTGGCACGATGAATACACCATATTATCTCCGCTCAATAATAAAATGTAAAAAGTGCAATTGTTTATTAGTAGCGAAAGATAATTCGCCAAAGGGTAAAAACGGAAAGTATATGATTTATAAATGTACAGGATGTAAAAAATCTGTACCGATAATCCCTATTCATCAAGTTGTGCTAAATGATCTGCAGAAAAAGTGGGATACACAACTCCATCACTTTTCAGCTACTTCAAAAGAACAGCTTAAAAATTGGTCTACTACCCTTACCAAAACAAGTAGTAACATAAAACATCTCCTTGAGAAAGGGCAATATAACCAAATTATGATGGCAGCCGATATTGAGAAAAATCCTCTATTAGCTGAGGTCTTTCAAACTACCCAGCTGCATTTAAAAAACGAATTAATCTACACAAACGAAACACTTGATGAAATGAATTCTCTTCTTAAAGATGACTATCTCGATAAAATTATAAAAAAACTGATACAACAAAGCTTTTTTAATTTTACTGATACAGAATTAAGAGTATTTTTCTTAATGTATTTTGAAAAGGTTACAATTAATTTTGAGAAGAATAACGAACTTAATATAAATTATCGCCTATCCCCTTTTGTATCATTGGAGAAGTCAACTGGTTATATAACCGAACAATTTAATTAAATTGATATTTTGACTGGTTAGGAAACCGAAATGAAATGCACTAACTACATTTCCAGAAAATCCACTTTTCATGAATCCCTTGATATCAAGGGATTTAGAGTACAATAATTCGGTTCCTCAACCATCTTGGAATTCCTCGATGGCCAATAAACCGAACTCCATAATTCATTTATGGTCAAAAAACCGAAATTCTAAACTTAAAATATAATTATTTTTTTAAAAGACTTAAAATATAAAAATACGAAGATATAATGATTTAAGAATTATCCAATCGAATAATAGAACCCCAAAATAAGCGAAAACCGCAGCGGGAACTAAATCCACATTATTAATTAGTGGATCTAGTCCTACTGCGGTTTTTTTGCGAAAGGAAGAAGTGTAAATGACCCATCAACTAAAAGTAGTAATATATTGTCGAGTAAATTCACCTAAACAGCTAAATCAAACTCCACCGGGAAGTAAAATTTTAAAGGATTATTTGGACAATATTCCTAAAGTCTACGAAAAAGTTTATTTAATCAAAAGTTAACAGCATAGAAGAAATGGAATAACAGAATTCACTATGAAGTTTTAATATGAACAACTAAATAACTGACAAGGGATAACCCCATTAGAAGATTCACACAAAATTGTGTAGATCTTTCTATGGGGTTTTTCTTTTTTTACAGAATTAAAAATGGTGTTGAATTAAGCGTTATTATAAGTCATTCCAATGTAAAAGAATGACTAATATTATCGATTCGAATCGAATACACTTTAACACCCCATAACATCGGAGTGATTAATTATGAAGGAAGTAATTCCTTATCAATCGTTGGGTAATATTGACATAGGTGGAGTAACGTATCTCCACAAACCAGATGATAATTTTGATTATTTAAAGGATATTTCAGAAAATGAAGTTAAAATACATTTAAAATTCACCAAAGATCGTGAAAAAAGAAAAGAAGCAAAAAATGCATTAAAAACGTTTTTCTTAGAGATATTATAAATATCTCTTTTTTTAACTTAACAGGCGAATGAAACGGGTGTATAAAAATGAAACGAGTTTTGACTCTTTATCGAGTATCTAAGAAACAACAAGTAAGTGTAGATGATGATATACCGATGCAAAGGAATTCTTGTCATGAATTCATTAAAAACAAACCTGATTGGATAATAACAAATGAATTATACGAAAAAGGAGTATCGGGTTGGAAGAAAACAGTAAACGAACGAGATGAAATGGCAATACTAAAAGATGCCGCATTAAATAAAGAATTTGATGTGCTATTGGTTTTCATGTTCGACCGTTTAGGAAGAAGAGAAGATGAAACACCCCTAATGGTAAACTTTTTAATTCAGAATGGTATTGAGGTCTGGTCTGTAAAAGAAGGCCAAAGAAAAATTGAATCTCATATTGATAAGCTTCTAAATTATATAAGCTTTTGGCAATCGGATGGAGAAAGTCAAAAAACCTCTATTAGGGTTAAGGAAGCAAAGAAACAACTAAGTGAACAAGGCTATTTTCAAGGTGGCTCGGCACCAATTGGATATAAGATTGTTGAAACAGCTGAGCAACATTGGAAAAATAAAGAACGTCGAGTTAAAGAATTAGTGCCTGATGAAGATGAATCTGAAATGATTAAGTTGATTTATAAATTATATGTAAATAAACATATGGGTTATAGGAAAATCGTTGATTATTTAAATGAAAATGGATATCGAAATAGAGCCGGTAAAGTTTTTGGGGTGAGTACCTTACAGAGATTATTATCAAATTCAATTTACATCGGATTAAAGAGATATATAAATGTTGCAGGAGGAATGCAGCCGTTTAACGAAAAATTAAGGATTATTCCAGATGAGTTATTTAGTCAAGCGGAACAAATAAGAAACACTAGGAATAGTAATATTAAAGAACAAGACAAATCAACTATACCAAGAACAGGGAAATTGCTGTTTTCAGGTTTGGCATATTGCAAATACTGTGGTTCAAAGCTAACCTCTAATTATCTATATAAGGATGTTAAATATAAAAGTAAAGATGGATACTATAAAAACGTTATTTATCGATATAAATGTCCTTTAAATAAAGGTAAATTATATTGTGATCATCAGCAAAATAACTGGGGTGGAAAAAAGTTCGATACACTAATTATTAATAAGATAAAAATTATCTTATCACAATTTGAATTGATTTCCTTTCTTGATACAAGCAAAAATATGAAAGCTGAATTGCTAAATCTAAAGGAACGGAATCTTCATAATTTAAAAAAAGAGCATTTAGATTTAACAAAACAACATGAAAAGTTAAATCTTGAAATTGGGAAAACTTTAATCGGGGAAAGTTCTTTTACTGCCGAACAGTTATCAGGGGCCATTAATGCAATAGAAAAGCAAATAGAAGAAAAGTTATCACAATTAAATGCTTTGAAAGAAGAATTAGAAAAAGAGAGAGAGAACTATTCGGATGTAAATTACCTAGCAAATGAATTAGAGAATTGGGAACAAAAATTTAATGAAGCAGATGATGCTCTAAAAAAAGCAATGCTCTCAAGAATAATTAATAAGGTTTGTTTGGGGAAAAATGAAA
>JAVWJE010000103.1:0-5570 GCA_036639135.1 Carnobacterium sp.
AATCAAATTTGAAATCACCTGTTGCGACAATATTGCCGGGTGGTGTTTTAACAACGATTCCAAAAGCTTCAGGAATACTGTGAGTTGTTCTAAAGAAACTAACACTTGTTTTACGGAACTTGATAACATCGTCTTCACCGATTTCATGTAACTCAGTATCACGTAATAGTCCATGCTCATTTAGTTTGTTTCGGATTAAAGCACTAGCTAAAGGGCCAGCATAGATAGGAATATTTGCTTGTTTTAGTAAGAATGGAATACCACCAATATGATCTTCGTGACCATGAGTGATAACTAAAGCTTTTACTTTATTGATATTTTGAACAATGTAGCTATAATCTGGAATGACATAGTCAATTCCTAGTAAGTCGTCTTCGGGAAATTTGATACCGGCATCAATAATGATAATCTCATCTTGAAATTGAACGCCATAGGTATTTTTACCAATTTCGCCTAAACCCCCAATGGCAAAAACGGCAGCTTCATTATTTTTTATTGATGGTTTCATTTAGTAAACTCCGTAAGTTTAAAGTTTGGACTTTTTTGCTCATATTCTAGATGACTACCATCTAAGGGTTGAACGAACTCAATGTTGAAGGGGGTATTTGTTTCAACAAGACTACGTGCTTCAATTTCTGTATTTGCTTCAAGATATAAAGCCTGTGTTTCTTCCCGTTTTGGGTTTCTTAATTTTGTTTCTTGATAAGTTATTTTATAGATCATGTATTTCTCTCCTTTTCAATACCATCGTAACGATGATTTGTTTTATAGATGATTATCTGGCATATTGTTGCATAACGAAAAAGACCATCATTTTACACTATTTAGTGATGATTAGATGGAACCACATCAGTTTTGTTCATATATTCTAATGGTAAAACAAGCAGAAAAATCTCATAGTTAAACGGTGTTTCTCAACGCTGAAATATTTTTCACTATTTTTCCCGAACTGGTGGTTGTGGTTAGTCTCACAACAGATATTATTATTTTAACATAGTTCAATTAGTAAGTATAGAAACTAAGACTAACCACTCGAAAAAGAAAGAGAAATTTAATAAATAATAGAAAAAGACTCTAAGGCTGTTTCTTTTATTTATGATTATGCTATATTAGCTAGAAAGGAATTATTCGTGAAGGATTAAAAGGAGATGAACAAATGAAATTAATGTTAAGTTATTTAAAAAACTATAAAGGTTTATTGTGGCTAAATTTTCTATGCGTATTTGGCTTTGTTATTATTGAACTAGGATTGCCAACTTTATTAGCTCTAATTATTGATAAAGGGATCATTATGAACGATTTTTCTGAAGTTATGAACTATGGTAAGTGGATGGTAGTAATAGCTATTATTGGATTAGTTAGCTTAATAGGTTTAGCTTACACAGGGAGTAAAATCACCACAAGAATTGTTAGAGATATAAGAAATGATATTTTTTTATCCGTTCAATCTTTTTCACACAGTGAGTTTAATCATATTGGTGTTTCTTCATTGGTGACACGTACAACTAATGATGCTTTTCAAGTGATGACTTTCTTACAGATGCTTTTAAGATTAGGAATGATGACACCTATTATGTTCATTGCTAGTTTTTTATTGATAGTAAGAACAAGTCCTTCATTATCGCTAACGGTATTAATAGCCATTCCGTTTCTTTTTGCAATTGTTTGGTTTATTGCTCGCAAGTCAGAACCTTTATCAGAAAAACAACAAAAGAGTTTAGATCATATCAATCAAAATCTACGAGAAAACCTAACCGGGCTTAGAGTAATTAGAGCCTTTGTTAAAGAAAAATTTCAAGAAGAAAGATTTGTGAAAGTTAATGAAAATTATACAGCTATCTCAAAAAAACTTTTTAAGTTAATGGCATTAGCTATGCCTGGATTTTCTATTGTATTTAATATTATATTGGTAATAATCGTTTGGTCTGGGACAGTCGAAATCCAAAGCGGAAACCTACAAGTAGGTAGTTTAATTGCTTTCATTGAATATATTTTTCTTGCTTTATTTTCGTTCATGTTATTCGCGAATGTATTTATGATGTACCCAAGAGCAGCTGTGTCAGCAGAAAGAATAGAAGAAGTTCTTCAAACGGTGCCTTCCATTGATGAAAATGAGAATGGTGTAACTGAAACAGCAATCCATGGATATGTAGCTTTTGAAAATGTCACTTTTGCTTACCCGGGAAATACAGAGTCTCCTGTAATTAGGGATGTCAGTTTTACCGCAAATCCGGGAGAAACAGTAGCTTTTATTGGAAGTACTGGAAGTGGTAAATCAACTTTGATACAGTTAATTCCTCGTTTTTATGATGTGACAAAAGGGCGCGTCTTAATAGACGGAGTAGACGTTAGAGATTATCAATTAAGAGCGTTAAGAAAAAAAATAGGGTTCATTCCTCAAAGGGCTCTTTTATTTACTGGGACTATTTCTCAAAACATGCGCTATGGTAAATGGAATGCTACAACAAATGAAGTTGATGAAGCTTCTGATATTTCTCAATCGAAAGAATTTATTCTATCAAAACCAGATCAATATGAAGAACTCTTAGCAGAAGGGGGAAGCAACATGTCTGGTGGACAAAAGCAACGTCTCTCAATCGCAAGAGCGATTATAAAAAAACCCGATGTTTATGTATTTGATGATAGTTTTTCTGCATTAGATTATCAAACAGATGCAAGGTTAAGAGAACGCTTGAAAGCCGAAACAAAAGATGCCTCAGTTTTAATTGTGGCACAAAGAGTCGGGTCAATAAGACATGCTGATAAAATAATTGTTTTAGACAAAGGGATCGTTGTCGCTCAAGGCACCCATGAAGAGTTATTAAAAATGTCAGATATCTATTATGATATTGCTGCATCACAATTATCGAAGGAGGAGTTAGCATGACAGGATCGTTAGGTGCCATTCGCCGTTTGTGGAATTTCATTAAGCCTTATAAAATAGGGTTCATTTTAGCCATTGCCTTAACAATCATCTGCATGCTGATGAATGCACTCCAACCTTTTATTATTGGTCTTGCATTAACAGAAGTTGGAAACAATGTTGCTGATATATTAAAAGGAGTGCCAGGAGCTAAAATTAATTTTTCTTATGTTCGTCAAGTATTAATTGTTCTGTTGAGTGTTTCTGCAGTCTATCAAATCACTCTTTATGCATCATCTTATGTTATGACTAATGTGGTTCAACATACGATGCGCGATTTAAGAAATACGATTGAGAGTAAAATTAATCGGTTACCTGTGTCCTATTTTGATCGTAACCAACAAGGGAACATTTTAAGTCGTGTAACAAATGATGTAGATGCCATTAGCAATGCTATGCAACAAAGTTTAATACAAATTGTAAATTCAATTATGGGAATTGTTTTTGCAGTGATGATGATGTTGTACTTATCTGTTCCTCTAGCAGCTATCATTTTAGTGTTGATTCCAGCTTCATTAATCATTTCGAAATACATTATTCGTAAGTCACAATCCTTTTTCGTTGAACAGCAAAATGCTTTAGGTGCAATGAATGGACATGTTCAAGAGAGTTATAGTGGGTTCTCTGAGATAAAATTATATGGAAAAGAACAAGATAAATTTGATGAATTCAAAGTAATTAATCAAAATTTAAGCGAATACGGTTTTAAAGCAGCATTTGTTTCGGGAATTATGAGTCCTCTAATTGGTTTTGCTACTCACTTAGTTTACTTTGTGGTGGCAGTATTAGGGGGATTATTTGTTATCCAAGGCACACTTTCGTTAGGAAACTTACAGGCATTTACGCAATATATCTGGCAAATCAATCAACCTCTAACACAAATAACTCAACTTTCAGGAGTGCTTCAAAGTGCAGCAGCAGCGGTTGGGAGAATTTTCGAAATTTTAGATGAGCCTGAAGAAAAGCCGGATGCCATTCAAGTAGGCTTACCTAAACCCGTATCTGGAGATGTATCTTTTGAGCATGTTTCTTTTGGATACGATAAAAGAAAACCACTAATCAAAGATTTAAATGTTCAAGTAAAAAGTGGACAAAAAGTGGCTGTCGTAGGTCCAACTGGGGCAGGTAAGACAACGCTAATAAACTTATTGATGCGCTTTTATGATGTCGATAGTGGAGCCATAAAAATAGATGGAATAGACACAAAAACAATGGACCGTAAAGAAGTGAGAGCACAATTTGGTATGGTTTTACAAGATGCTTGGCTTTATAACGGAACAATAGCAGATAATATCCGATTTGGTAAATTAGAAGCGACAGATTATGAAGTAGTAGATGCTGCTAAAACTGCAAATGTCGATCACTTTATACGAACCTTACCTGATGGATACAATATGGAACTGAATCAAGAAGCTTCTAATATATCTTTAGGGCAGAAACAGCTATTGACTATCTCTAGGGCGATTATTTCTAATCCTAGGATTCTTATTTTAGATGAAGCAACCAGTTCAGTTGATACGCGTTTAGAAGCTTTAATCCAAACAGCTATGAAGAAAATAATGGAAGGGCGTACGAGTTTCGTTATAGCTCACAGGTTATCAACTATTCGGGATGCAGATTTAATTTTGGTTATGGATCAAGGTGAAATTGTAGAACAAGGAAATCATGAGGAGTTATTGGAAAAAGGTGGTTTCTATGAAAAGTTATATAATAGTCAGTTTAAGCAAGCTGAGGAATAAAGGGTCATTTAGATAAAGAAGGGTTAGTGAAAAATGAAAAAGAAAATGATATTTTTTGATATAGATGGAACACTATTAAATGATGAAAAAAATTTTTTGCCAAGTACTAAAAAAGCTTTGGAAAAATTAAAAGAAACAGGTCATGAGATTGTTATTGCAACTGGGAGAAATTTATATTTAGCTCAAACAGTCATTGATGATTTAGGTTTTGATAACTATATTATTTGTAATGGTGCGGTTGGATATTATCATAATGAACTTGTCTATGAAAATAGATTAGATCAAAGTGAACTAAAACGGTTAGTTGAAATAGCAGATAAGCATGATCATGATGTTATCTATGAGTCTGCTGACAAGTTGAAAAGAAGAAGCAAAGACAACAATGTTAGAATGATTAACGCGATGAAGAGTGTAGGATCAAGTCCTCCTCCTCACGATTCTGATTATCATTTAACTAATCCAATTTACCAAGGACTCATCTTTTATACTGATGAAGAAAAAAATGCATATGAGAACGGACAATTCCCTAAATTCAAATTTATTAGATGGCACGCTCATGGAGTTGATATCGTTCCACATGATGGTTCAAAAGCGCATACTGTATTAGATTTTGCCGAAAAACAGGGTTTTGCTATTGAAGATACAATCGCTTTCGGAGATGGGTTGAATGACCTTGAGATGCTAACCGAGGTAGGTATAGGCGTAGCAATGGGAAATGCTTTAGAAGTAGTAAAGTTAAGAGCAGATAAAATAACCAAGGATTGTAATGAAGATGGAATTCACCTTGCATTGCAAGAGCTTAATCTGATATAATAAAAAAGTAAATAAATAAGATGCACTTCTTATTTATGGGGGTATAGCTCAGCTGGGAGAGTGTTTGGCTGGCAGCCAAAAGGTCAGGGGTTCGA
>JAVWJE010000104.1:0-5371 GCA_036639135.1 Carnobacterium sp.
TTCTTTTTCAGAAAGAGAAGAAGTGGGCTCATCTAACACTAAAATCTTTGCCCCATAACTAACCGCTTTAGCAATTTCTACCATTTGTCTTTGCGATACGGATAATGTCCCGATTTCTTTTTTAGGGTTTAGATCAATATCCAACTCCTTAAAGATATTTTTAGTATTTAGATACATTTGCTTTTCATCAACTAACAGGCCTTTCATAGGAAAACGTCCTAGCCAAATATTCTCCATGATGCTTCTACGCATCACTTGGTTTAACTCTTGATGGACCATTGAAACACCATGTTCTAAAGCATCTTTAGGATTCTTAAACTTTGTCGGTACACCATCAATCAAAATATCTCCGGCATCTTCAGTATAAATTCCGAAAAGACACTTCATTAACGTAGACTTTCCTGCTCCATTTTCACCCATTAAAGCATGTATTGTCCCAGGTCGTAAGTTTAACTGTGCCTGATCTAAAGCCTTTACTCCAGGAAATAATTTGTCGATATTTTTCATTTCCAATACATAAGTAGCTGTTGCCAAATAAATCACCGCCTCTATCTAAACTTTTAACTTGCAAAAATAATAAGAATTGATCAGCGAAGTAACCCATCGACCTTTTCAATTCTTATTACTTTATCGCTTACATTTCATTGATTACCTTTGATTGGTATATACTTTATTTTTCTCCAGAATAAGCTTGATAAGGGATACGAATTGAGATTCCTGTATCATCGTATTCATAGTCTGTACCTTCAATGTAATCTTTGCCTTGAGTAGCGTTTACGCCTAGCGTAAAAATAGCTTCTGCCATGCCTACAGCATCTTGTTTAACTGTACCTGACATGTAGTTTTTAGAAATTAAATCAACGGCTTCATCTGTAGCATCTACTCCAAAGACAGGGATATTTTTATCATCGCCATTGTTGTACCCACCTGATTGCAATGCTGCGATAGCTCCTGATGCCATTGAATCATTGTTAGCTAAAACAACTTCAATGTTGTCGCCTTCACGTGATAACCAAGCTGAAACAGCTGTGTTAGCTTTATCTGCATCCCAGTTAGCTACTTGTTGTCCAATTTCTTTAACTTCAATACCTGCATCTTTAATGGTTGATACAGAGAATTTCGTCCGTGCAATAGCTTCAGGATTATCTGCATCGCCCATTAACATCACGTAACTTAAGACTCCGTCACCATTTTTATCTAACGCTTTATCTGATTTCCATAATTCAGAAACCATTTCTCCTTGAATAACTCCAGCCTCTTCTGGTTTCGTTCCGACAAATCTTGCTTTATCGTAGCCTGCTAATACATCAGCATCTGGCTCACGGTTAAAAAAGATAACTGGAATATCTGCTGCTGAAGCTTTGTCAATAACGGTTTGTGCTGCACCTGTGTCAACAACGTTCACTAATAATACCTTAACGCCTTTTTGAATCAATACATCAATTTGATCATTTTGTGTTGCTTGGTCTCCTTTAGAGTCATTCATCAACAATTCTACATTTTTATCGCCTTTTGATGCATTTTCCAATGCTTGTCGAACAGATGAAATGTATGTATCATCATATTTATAGAATGCTACACCTATTTTCTCTCCTGATCCTTTTGAATCTGATCCTGCTTCTGAATCTGAATTGCCACAAGCAACCAATGTGCTCATTGTTAATACTGCTGCTGAACCTAATAAGAATTTTTTGAATTTACCCAACTTTAAAACCTCCAATTATTTTTATTTCCCCTACATGTAAACGTTAACATTTTAATGGTTAAACGACTATGTGATTTGATACTGTTCGTGTTAAATATGATACGATATTTTCTTTTCACAAAAAAAAAGTAGATTTTTCTACTTTTTTTTTGATTTCTATTCTTTTAACTTAATGGTGAGTCTTTAATTTAATTGATTTTTTTCTTTCCTAACTGATAAATCCCCATGAAGCATAAAACCATTAAAACAAGACCAATTAAAGCAAATGGCAAATCTTTCGTTGTATTTAAATCGCTTAATGCATTGGTATTGTACATAATGGCAAACGGTGATGCTAAAACTAATCCTAAAATACCGCTATAAGTTAAAGAACTATAATTTTTAAATAAATACTCAATAACTTTACTAATTAAAAAGATACCAATTAAGACGCCTATTCCAAAAATAGTTAAGATAATGAAATTAGGTAAGAGTGTGTTCATATCTCCAACCCTTAGAGCATCAATAAAACTCGTGATGGTATTAATGATTGAATAATAATACCCCAGTATCATTAATACTAACGAACCACTCATGCCAGGAATAATCATTGTTGCAGAAGCAATAATGCCAATAAAGAACAGTTTTATCATACTAATTGGTGTAATTGCAATAGCTTCAAATGAAGACTCAGTTCCTTGAAACATGGGTAGAACTGCCACTAAAGCAAACATCAAAATAAAAATAAGCCCATGGCCGATTGTTAACTTTTCGTTTTTCATTTTTAATCCGGCTTTAAAAGAGACCCACAAAACTGGAACGCCACCTAGAATTAGTCCAACAAAAGCCAAAGCTGTTGGGAGCGTGTAATTACTTAATAAAAATTCAATGGTGTATGTGAAAGCAACAACTCCAAATGCAGCCCCGATTAAAATAGGCAGCAATGTTTTTAAGCTAGCTTTCCAGTTCTTAAACAACTGACTAATTGAAAATATCATCCGGTCGTAAATCCCAAGAGAGACAGCCATTGTTCCTCCACTTACTCCTGGAATAATATTTGAAATTCCGATGACCATTCCTTTAAGTATATCTATTAAATAATTCATATTCATCCTCTTTTACTATATAATTTAGTACTTTAACATAATAACAGAAGTAGGCCGCCAAGTGAAACTAAAAAAACTCAAAAATCTTGAGTCTCTATTGTTATTCACTATCCGTTGATTCAGAGTGTTAACAGCTAAGCCTCCTAACGCTTCTCCTGTATAAGAAAACGCGAACCATTCCAAGGTCAATTCCAACTCCGTTCTCAATCATTCCATTTAGTAAAGTAACCTAGATGCTTACTTATTGGGTAAAAAATATAAATTCTTTTTAGCACTAAATTAATTTTATGCATACGGTTTCTTTAATCAGTTAAAATGGATACAATGAGAAACAATCATTTTTTTTAATAAGAAAAAGGAAATAAAAATTTTTCTTTATTCGATTGATACATATTTTTTTTAGTCACTAGCTCTACATCAGTAAAAATTGGATCACTTATTTTTTTGTTGCTATTTGGATTAAGAGCTTTTTGAATAGATAAATAACCGATAGCAAAAGGATTTTGTACTATCAAAGCTGAAATACTTTCATTTTCTAATAATTCAATACACTCTTTTTGGCTATCAAAACCAATAACAGCAACCTTTTTTTGTAATTTTTTACTTTTTACTGCTCTACCTGCACCAATTGTTGTTTGTTCATTAAAAGCGATAATGGCTTCCATTTCTGGGTACTTATTTAACATTTCTTCAGCTAAAAGCTGTACCGTTTCACTATCTGACCAAGATACCTTTTTTGCAATAATTTCAATTGTGGGAAATTGGTCTATAAAGCGATAAAAGGCTTGTTCTTTTTCTTTTTCTTGGCTACTAATCGTTTCTTCTTCAAAATTTAACACGCCAATTTTAGCTTCTGTTCCTACTGTTTGAATTAAGGCTATACCTGCTAATTCTCCTGCTTCTTTATTATTTGTTCCAATATAATCGTACTGATATGGCTCGCTTAAAAAGCTATCAATCAGGATTAAGTTTATACCTTTTTTTTCTATTGCATTTAATTCATTCTGACTTTTTTTTATATCTACAGCCGAGAATACAATCGTTTTTACTCCTAAATCGATTGCTTCTTCCAAATATTTATTTTGTTGCTCACTGTCGTTAGCTTTTTCAGGAACTCGTTTTAAAATACTAACATCGTTATATTCAGAAAGAGCAGCAGCAACTCCTTCATCAATTATTTGACTATAATACGTCTCTTGTGAATCTAAAATGAGCATAATCGTTTGCTTATCTGTTGACTCCTTCACACACCCGAGCAATAGAATTAATATGGATAAGAATCCAACTGCCATTAATTTTCTTCTCGACATTATTTTTGCCATATGCGCAACCTTTCTTAGCTTCTTAAGTTTTTGGCAACCAGATATTGATTGTCGTACCAACATCTAGTTCGCTCTCAATTTCTACTCCATAGTTTTTACCAAAATACATTTGAATTCTCTGATGAACATTTCGGATCCCTATTCCACCCTTTTGACTATCTTTTCCGTCTTCGATTTTTTGAAGAACTTCCGGAGACATTCCGATTCCGTCATCTTTTATTTGAATTAAGATTTTATCGCCCTTATCTTTTACTTTAATCGTGATATTTCCTTCATCGACCATTCTTTCAATACCATGGTACAAGGCATTTTCGAGGAATGGTTGAATAATAATTTTTATTGTTACACTTGTTAAGACAGACTCATCCGCTTCAATTGAATAATGAAATTGATTTTGATATCTAATCTGTTGAATGGTTAAATAGCTTTGAGCGTGAGCTATTTCTTGACTAATTGGAATAAAATCGCCCCCTTCATTCAACGAGATGCGTAATAGTTTCCCTAATGCAGCAACCATTTCAGAAGCTCCTTTATTATTTCCTCTTTCAGACATCCATAATATAGATTCTAATGTATTGTATAAAAAATGTGGATTAATTTGAGCTTGTAAAACGTTCATTTCACTTTTTCTCAATTCCACTTGTTCTTCTTTTACTTGAATCATCAATTCTTTTACGTGATCTATCAAATGATTATATGAACCTGATAATTGTTGAATCTCTGTAAACCTGTTCTCATGCGTATAAACATCAAATCTATTCGCGTCAACATTGCTCATTACTTTTACCATATTAGTGATGGGACGCGCAATATAGCGGGATACACTAATACTCATCACGATAATAAGACTAAACACCGTTAAAAATATCCAAAGTGTATTCTTCTTTATTTCTGATACAGCTTCTTTTAAGGAATCATCTAGATAGGAAACACCAATAATTTTCCAACCTGTTGAGGGAATGGTTGCCAATGCAATGGTATTTTTTTTATCTTCTGTTATATAAACGCCATCCCCCTTATCACTAATAAAGTCTAGATTTTCTTCTTTAGCATTTGATTGGATAATCCGTTGTTGTGGATGGTAAATCAATTCGTTTTTCTCATCTACAATAAAAGAGTAGCCTCTTTTACCAATAGTCACTTTATTAAAATAGCTACCTAATGAATTAAAGTTGTAATCAATTAATAAAACATACTGCTTAGATTGAATGGTTACCGGTGAAGTCACTGACAGTACCCACTGGTAATTTTTTTCAAAC
>JAVWJE010000105.1:0-482 GCA_036639135.1 Carnobacterium sp.
GGATATGACCGTTCGTCGAGACTTAGATGAATTAGCGAGCAGCGGGAAAATCATCCGACTGCATGGGGGAGCACAGAGTGTTAAGAGCGGAATCATTTATGAAGCTTCTCATATTGAAAAGCGCGAACTTCATATCGATGAAAAAAGAAACATAGCTCAAATGGCAGCTGCTGAAATTCAAGATGGTGAAACAATTTTTATTGGACCTGGTACAACTTTAGAATTATTAGCAAGCTATATAAATGTGAATTATTTAAGAGTAGTTACTAATAGTCTGCCAGTATTCGAAAACTTTCAAAAAGAAAAGCCTCAAATTGAACTGGTTTTAACTGGAGGAACTTTTCGACAACGTTCTGGAGCCTTTATAGGAGGATTAACAAACGAAACAATTGAAAAATTAAAATTTAACAGAGCTTTTGTTGGGGTCAATGGGATAAGAAATGAAAGCGTAATGACTGCGGATACAGAAGAAGGGCAAACAC
>JAVWJE010000105.1:492-5352 GCA_036639135.1 Carnobacterium sp.
AAAGGTAGCTCTAAATAATGCACGAGTTAAATATATACTGACTGATTATCACAAATTAAATAAAGATGACTTTTATCAGTTTTATAGCTTATATGATATCGATTGCTTAATCACAAATCATGAAGTAACAGATGAAATTTTGGCACATTATCAACAATATACTAAAGTAAAAGTAACAGACAGCAAAAATAACAACGAACAAAAAAACAGCAACTAGCAAAGGGGATTGTACAATGAAAATCGCATTAGGTTCAGATAAAAAAGGATTTGAGTTAAAAGAAACTATAAAGAAATACCTACAGGATAAAGGTCATAGTATTTTAGATGTAACAGAAGAACCGGCTGAAGATTTCGTAGATTCATCAACAGCAGTTTCAAAAGTTGTTTTAGAGGGAAGGGCAGATCGTGGTTTAATGTTTGATGAATATGGCGCAGGCTCATTTATGGCAAGTAATAAAATAAAAGGAATGATCACTGCCAATGTGACAGAAGAAAGAACAGCACATATGACAACAGAACATAACGGAGCAAAAGCAATAGCTATTGGCTCAGGAATTGTTGGTCCAGCTTTAGCTAAAAGTATCGTTGATTCATATTTGGATATTGAATATGCTGGTGGTCGTCATCAAGTCCGAGTAGATATGCTTGAAAAAATGATTTAATAAGGTGCAGAATTTAAAAATTAAACTAGGAGGAATTAACTTATGATTATTGCAATTGGTAACGATCATATCGTAACAGATGTAAAAATTAATATTTCTAACTTTCTAAAAGAACAAGGTCATGAGGTTATTGATGTTGGAGCTTATGATACGAGTCGTACACATTATCCGATCTACGGTAAAAGAGTTGGGGAATTGGTAAGTGACGGAAAAGCAGATAGAGGAATTGTTTTATGCGGAACAGGTGTTGGAATTACAGTAGCAGCTAATAAAAATGACGGTGTTCGTGCTGCATTAGTTAGTAATGCAGCAATTACTCGATACATGAAAGAAGAATTAGATATCAACGTTATTGGCTTCGGTGGAACAACGGTTGGGAAATTTTTAGCGGAAGATATTGTTTCCGTTTTCTTGAATACGGAGTATAAGGAAACACCTGAAAATAAAAAAATAATCGAAAAAATTAATGCAATTGCACCTAAAAATCCTGAACAACACGACAATTCGGATTTCTTTAAAAAAGAACTTGATTTGTGGGATGAAGGATACTACCACGATTAACTTAAAGGAGTTGTATTTATGGTGAAATCAATTTTAGCAATTACAATGAATCCATCGGTAGATATTTCTTATCCATTAGGATCCCTACAATTAAATGCAGTCAATCGAGTAGAAGACGTGAGTAAAACTGCTGGAGGAAAAGGATTGAATGTTGCTCGAGTACTGTATCAGTTAGGTTCTCCAGTAATTGCTTCGGGCGTTCTGGGCGGAACTATTGGGAACTTTATTGAAAAACAATTGGATGAGACCGGAATAAGCCATGATTTTATGACCATCAATCAAGAATCGCGCAATTGCATCGCTATTTTGCATGATAATATGCAGCAGACAGAAATATTAGAGCAAGGACCGCTTTTAACTGACCAAAATGAAGTCGATTTTCTAGCGCATTTTGAAAAACAATTAGAAACCGCAGCTGTGGTGACTATTTCAGGAAGCTTACCTGAAGGTCTGAGTAAGCAATTATATGCTGAAATGGTTAGAATCGCTTCAACTAAGGATATTCCAGTTTTGCTTGATAGTTCGGGTGAATCGTTAAGAGCCAGCTTAACTGGAAATAATAAGCCGTTTTTGATTAAACCTAATCAAGAAGAAATTGCACAGTTAATTCAAGAACCCATAACGGATTTAACAAAACTACAACAAATTTTAACGGATAATCCGCTATTTAAAGACATCGAGTGGATTGTTGTTTCTTTAGGAGCGGATGGCGCTTTGGTTAAACATAGAGACCAATACTTCCGTTTAACGATTCCTAAAATTGACGTTGTTAACCCAGTAGGTTCAGGAGATTCAACAGTTGCTGGATTAGCTAGCGCAATAGCAAAAAAAGATGATAATATCAAAATAATGACAACAGGTATGACAACGGGCATGCTGAATACAATAGAAAGACAAACTGGGTTTGTCAATACAGATTTATTTGCTGAATATTATGGAAAAGTAATGATAAAAAAATTAAATTAAAGGATGCGAAAACTCATGACGCCGAACAAACTAGCAAATTTAAAAAAACTATCAAATGAAAGCGGTGTAATAGCTGCATTGGCGATAGACCAACGTGGTTCATTGAAAAAAATGTTAGCTTCAGCAGCAAATAAACCAGCCAATGAAGAGGATATTGTCGAATTTAAGAAAGTGATTTCTTCTGAATTAACACCATTTTCTACTTCGATCTTACTAGATCCAGAATATGGCTTACCTGCTTCAAAATTACGTGCTGATGGTACAGGATTATTAGTTGCGTATGAAAAAACAGGATATGACGCAACAGAACCTGGACGTTTACCTGATTTATTAGAAGAATGGTCTGTCCAACGTCTAAAAGAAGCCGGAGCAGATGCGATTAAGTTCTTACTGTATTACGATGTAGACGAAGATGAAAAAATTAATGACTATAAGCACGTTTACATGGAACGTCTTGGATCAGAGTGCGCAGCAGAGGATATTCCTTTCTTCTTAGAATTGCTTTCATATGATGCAACAAATGATGATATTAAAAGTGCAGAGTATGCTAAAGTAAAACCTCATAAAGTTAATGAAATGATGAAAGAATTTTCTAAACCACGTTACAAAGTCGATGTGTTAAAAGTTGAGATACCAGTAAATATGGATTATGTTGAAGGATACAATTCGAATAATGCAGCTGTTTATACCAGAGACGAAGCAAAGAAATACTTTGTTGAACAAAGCGAAGCAACACAGTTACCATTTATCTTCTTAAGTGCAGGCGTATCAGCTAAAATGTTTCAAGATACATTGAGACTTGCATATGAAGCTGGTTCTCAATTCAATGGAGTTCTTTGCGGCCGTGCAACATGGCGCAACGGAATCGAATCGTTTGCTAAAGACGGTGAAAAAGCGGGTAAAGAATGGATGAATACAGTTGGGAAGAAAAATATAGAAGAATTAAATGCTGTATTAAACGAAACGGCTGTTTCATATTTTGATAAAATAAAATAAATTTAATAACTGTTAAAAGACACAATTAACTATGCTTTTTTTATAATTGTGTCTTTTAACATTATCTTTCTGGAGAGGTGAGTAAATGGAGACGATTGATAAAATTTGTGATGAAAATAAACAATACAAGATATATAATGTAACGGATCCTGAATTTAAAGTATTCGGAAATCTTCTTAGTGGGTATGATTTAACAGAGATTCAAAAATATGCAAAAGAAAATATAAAAATTCCTAAAGAAGGAAATATTTATAGACCTTCTAATGCTGAATTCGAAAACTTTGAAGTGATCAAAGAAATAGAATCAGATGTTTATGCCGGGCTTCCAATTGAAGCAGGTGAATGTGCAGGACAGAATTCTTCTTTTTCCGCTTTTGAATTTCATCAAGGCAGTGAAGTTAATATAGTTTTAACGGATATTATTATGGTTTTAGGAAAACGCGAACAAATAATTGATGGTTATTTTAATGCTCAAGAAGACGCTGAGTTGTTCTTTGTTCCTGCAGGGAGTATAGTTGAGATGTATAGTACAACACTTCATTACAGCCCTTGCAAAGTCGATGAAAATGGGTTTGAAATAATTGTTATTCTAATTAAAGGATCAAACGAGTCTTTAAAAAGCAACTTTAAAAGTAGAAATAACCAAGTTGTAAAAATGAATAAATTTCAAATGGTACATAAATCAAGAAAAGATAAAATAGAGCAAGGGATAAAAGTAGGATTATCAGGTGAATTAATTAAGATTAACCCAATTTTATAAAATGATGGAGGAAAGCTAATGCTGAAATTAGAAAATGACCAATTACTTGTTGAAGTAGCTGCACAAGGAGCAGAGCTGCAAAAAATTTATCATAAAAAAGAAAAATTTGATTATCTTTGGGATGGAAATCCTGGTTTTTGGGGAAACCATGCACCGAATTTATTTCCAATTATTGGTCGTTTAAATGAGTACAAATACAACAAAGATGGCCAAACTTACGAATTGCCGCAACATGGGTTTGCGAAAGATTTTGAATTTGAAGTAGCAGAATCTTCCGCTGCAAAAGCAGTGTTTGTGTTGAAACCAAATGAAGAAACACAAGCAATGTATCCATATGATTTTACTCTAACGATTACTTATAGTTTAGAAGGTCCTGAACTTAAGGTGGCTTATAAAGTGAAAAACCATTCCGCTGAAACAATGCCGTTTTCAATCGGAGGCCATCCTGCATTTAATATTCCAATGAATTGCGAAGGAACTTACGATGACTGTACATTGACCATTGATCCTAAAAAAGAAGTCAGTTATTTCGAAAGTGATCCAGTTCCTTACCCAAGCGGTGACAAGAAACCCTTTAAAGACATGGAAAACGGTATTTTAAAAATGAACCATGAAACATTCCGTGATGGACTGATCATTATAGATGAACCAAATCTTGAAACGGTTACGTTAGCGTCGCCTAACAATAAACACGGAGTCACAGTTGATGTTTCAGAGTTTCCTTATTTATGCTTATGGACTAAAGAACAAATGAATGCACCTTTTATTTGTATCGAACCATTCTATGGACTTCTAGATGTCACCGGAGAAGTTGGAACGCTTGAAGAAAAAGAAAACATTATCTTGTTAGAAGCAGACGAACAAAAAGATGTCGCCTTTACGATTGCAACATTCTAAGAATGAAATGAACCAAAA
>JAVWJE010000106.1:0-5290 GCA_036639135.1 Carnobacterium sp.
CCTATATAAGACACTTTTTATATTTCAGTGTCCTTTATAGAGGGAGCATATCAAAGAGAGTTTGGTGTTTTTTCGTATTAATTGCTGTTGTAATAATTAGATAAGCCATTTGTCTGGAAAGTGTAGTCTGGTTCATCTCGTTCATCAGGAGAGTCTAAACCTAATGATACTCGTAAGCGATGGCTGATAAACTCTAAACTATCAGGATAAACTTCTACCATACTAGCACCATATAAATCGAAATCAGTCCAATCAAAGACGTAACTTTCAAACTCATATTTTCCATCAAGTCCTGTTTGAGCAATACCAAGCATATCATTAAAGCGAATATCGGTCCGCATATTTTTACCAACAGCTGTAATAGCATCAGAATATTTTGAGATAGAACCGACTTTTAAAGCTTTATTGGCAACAGCTTGAATAAGCAATTGCTGTCTTTCACCACGTTTAACATCATTATCAATTTTTCTGGTTCTTGCTAAAGCTAAAGCTTCTTCACCATTAAGTGTTTGCAATCCTTTTTCAAGGTGGATTTGGTCTAGAATTCCTTCAGCATCTTGTTCAGAGAAAGTGATTGGAACGTTTACTTCGATTCCATCTAAAGCATCTATGATCTCTAGAAAAGCATCAAAGTTAAAGGTTATATAATAATGGATTGGAACATCTAAAAGATTTTCAACGGATTCTATAGTAGCTTGTTCTTCTCCTTTAGAATAAGCGGCATTAATTTTGTCTTTTTCGTAAGTTTGTTCTTTATAAACAATGTTTGTGTACGTATCACGAGGAATACTAACCATATTAACAACGTGGTTATTTGGATCGATAGTCATATAGATTAAAGAATCTGCTCTAGCACTGCCTAACTTTCGACTATTATTATCATCAATACCCATTAATAAAATAGAAGTTGTTTCATTTAGTGGATTGACTGTGACAGCATTTTCTCGTTTAAGAGTATGATAAGACGAATCAACAGCCTTTTGAGCCGTAGCGTATAATTTAGCAAAATAAACAGCTGCTACTAAGATAAGCACCATAAGGGGCACCAACAACCATAAGATTACTTTAGATTTTGTCTTTTTGTTAGAACGACTAGTAGTTAAACGTGTATTATTTTGGTTTTTCAAAATCATTCTCCTATAATGTGTAGAGTAGTTTGTAAAAAAAGTTCTTACTCATTTTATCACAATAATAGAGGTAGGAGTAGTTACTTTAAAAAAATATGATTTTCTTAAGTATTATTTCGACTTAACCTTTTAGATTCATGGTAACTCATTTGTCCGTCTTCAAATTGAACTTGCCCACTTAACCAATTGGTCAAGTCTTCTTTAAAGATAACAACTTTCTCTTCATCAACTAAACAGATAAACGTAACATTTTCTGTATAGAGAATATCTGCGAGGGTGTAATCTGATTCGTTTAAACTATTTTCTAATTTTCCAGAAGCGGGATAACTAACCGTAACTGAAACTTTAACCTGTAAATCTCTTGAAACAACACCAATTTCATCTAAAGCTAGGCTAACTGACTTTTGGTAAGCACGAATAAGTCCGCCAGCTCCTAATTTGGTTCCACCAAAATAACGTGTTACAACAGCAACAACGTATTTAAGATCTTGTTTTTTTAAGACTTCAAGCATAGGCACCCCAGCCGTTCCAGTAGGTTCTCCATCATCATAAGCTCGTTGAATATCATTTTGATCTCCAATTAAATAAGCTACACAGTTGTGATTGGCTTTCCAGTGTTTTTTTTTAACCATTTGTATGTATTCTTGTGCTTCAGCTTCGTCAGTTACTCTTTTTAAGTGACAGATAAAGCGAGATTTTTTTATTTCGGTTTCAACTATCCCATCTTTAGCGATGGTATAATAGTGTTTGAGCATGCTTGTTGCCTCCTTTTTTGTGAATCATTTTTCTGTTTAATTTAACGACTAGCTAAATTGGCGGTAGACTTACGCTCTCTTAGTTTACCGTGAGTAACAGGAATCGACAAGAACTAACGCTTGGTTAAGATTCAGTATAATACGACTAATCGTTATGAAAACTAGTTATTGTGAACATTCCCTTAAGATTGATTTTTTTTAATTTAGATTCCTCAGAGTGTGCTATACTCTGTAGTTGTATACAAAAGATAAAAATGAAAAAGGCGTGTGTTTAAAATTGAAAATTGCAATAGTTACAGACAGTACGTCTTATTTGACTGAAAAACAATACAAAGAAAATTCGATTTACAAGTTACCACTATCGGTCGTCATAGATAACACTGCCTATTTAGAAGAAGTGGAAATTGGAAACGAAGAATTTTTCGAAAAGATAACGAATATGAAAGTTTTGCCAACCAGTTCTCAACCAACCACTGGGCAAATCATCACTTTATTTAATGAGCTCGCAAAAGATTACGATGCCATTATAAGTATTCACTTATCAAGTGAGATTAGTGGAACATATGCTAATGTAGCTAGTGTGGCTAATATGATGGATAACGTTGCGATCTATCCGTATGATTCAGAACTAAGCTGTGCTTCACAAGGTTATTATGTGTTAGAAGCAGCTCGCTTAGCTAGAAATGGGTATACTGTAGAAGAAATTTTCCAAGTTCTATCTCAAATGCGTAAAACAATGAAAGCTTATTTTTTAGTAGATGATTTGAATCACTTAGTAC
Organism: Carnobacterium sp.; assembly: GCA_036639135.1. Taxonomy (GTDB): domain Bacteria; phylum Bacillota; class Bacilli; order Lactobacillales; family Carnobacteriaceae; genus Carnobacterium_A. The sequence continues at coordinate 2,662 of JAVWJE010000106.1, forward strand.
GAGGTGGACGACTTTCTAATGGTTCCGCAATGATTGGATCATTGCTAAAAATTAAACCGATATTATTCTTTGAGAACAAGCAAATCGTCGTATTTGAAAAAATTAGAACAACAAAAAAAGCATTGAAACGAATTGAACAACTCTTGGCAGAAGATTTGTTAAAAGGTTACCCATTTGTTGCAACAATTATTCAGTGTAATGCACAAGAACAAGCAGCAAATTGGGAGAGCCAATTGAGAGAAAAATACCCAACGGTAAGATTTGAAACCAGTCATTTTGGACCAGTCATCGGTACACATTTAGGTGAGGGAGCATTAGGAATGACTTGGGTAGAAGACCAAACTAAAATTGAAACAGTTTTAATCAAACAACAAAGCAGATAAGACAGCTTTGTTGTTTTTTTGCGTACGTTTATTTTATAGATAGAAAGGAGAAAAGTGTCTATGCTTGAACTAAACGGACGAGAAGTTTTATTACAAGAACTAACGAAACCTTTAGAAAAAAATGAAGGAATTACTCAAATAAAAGGATTCAAAAAAGTGAATGGGCAACCTCAGTGTAGCCGATGTGGGACAAGTGATCGTAAGAAAAGACAAGTCGCTCCTTGTGCTTGTGGACAAGACTGTTACTATTGCATCACTTGTTTGCAAATGGGTAAAATTAAACGATGCAGCATCTTATATACATCTAAAGAACAAAATCAATTCGTTCCTTTAATTGTCCCAATATTAACTTGGGAAGGTGAATTATCAAAACAACAAGCAAAAGCATCAATAGATATCATAGAGACTATTCGGTTAAGAGAAGAACGGTTAATTTGGGCTGTAGCAGGAGCAGGCAAAACAGAAATGATTTTTAAAGGAATAGAGTTAGCCTTACAAGCTGGTCAAAGAGTGTGCATTGCATCCCCACGCGTAGATGTGTGTTTAGAACTAGCCCCACGTTTAAAAAGTGCTTTTAAAAACGTTCCATTAGCTGTTTTATATGGCGGATCGGATGAATCTTACTGTTATACTCAACTAGTTATCGCCACTACTCATCAATTATTAAGGTTTAACCAAGCATTTGATGTGCTAATTATAGATGAGATTGATGCTTTTCCATTTGATGGCGATCAATCTTTGCAATATGCTGCTACTAAAGCCAAAAAAGAAAACGGAGCCCTTATCTTTTTGTCTGCGACACCCAGTAAAAAGATGCAGCACGCCATCCAACAAAAAAAACTGTCTGCAACGATGCTCCCTGCACGCTATCATGGATATCCATTACCTGAACCGAAATTAATTTGGTGTGGCGATTGGCAAAAAAAAATCAGTCGACAAAAAGCGACGGGTGTTTTTTTCAATTATTTAAAAAAAGCTTTAGAACAAAAAAGAAGAGTCCTTATTTTCTTACCGAATATTGCCTTAATGCAAAAGTTAGCGGTACAAATAAAAACTCGTTTTCCTGAGAATTTATTTACGACTGTTTATGCAGAGGATCCACAGCGAAAAGAAAAAATTATAGAGATGCGTCAAGAAAAATTTGATTTTCTTTTGACAACGACTATTTTAGAAAGAGGTGTAACGTTTAAAGACATTGATGTATTTGTTTTGGGAGCAGAAGATCGAACATTTACTGAGTCTGCCTTAGTTCAGATTGCTGGTCGGGCAGGGAGACACCAAGATTTTCCGGTTGGAACGGTTTTGTTTTTTTATTATGGACAGACAAAAGCGTTAAAAGGAGCAATACGTCAAATTAAAAAGATGAATCGATTAGCTATTGAAAGAGGGTTAGTAAAAAAATGTTAATCTGTTTATGTTGTGGCAAACAAGAGGCGGAAAGAGTGCTTCTAAGAGATGTGCTCCTGTTTAAGAAGATTCTATCTGTTACCCGTTGTCATTCCTGTAATTCCAAGCTAGTGCAATTAGTTAATGAAGCCACTTGTATCGGATGTTGTCGAATAAAAACTGATCAAACGGAGTACTGTTTAGATTGTATCAAGTGGCAACAACACTATCCAGAATATCCTTTTAAACACACCGCTCTTTTTCAATACAATACATTTTTAAAAGAATGGTTAGAAAACTTTAAATACAAAGGCGATTACCGTTTATCACATTTGTTTGATCAAGAGATTGTTGATTACTTTGATGCAAAAAATCAAAAAGGGAAATATGTTATTCCCATACCCATTAGTCAAAAAAGTATGAGTCTACGTGGCTTTAATCAAGTAGAAGAACTATTAAAATCTGCTGGAGTTAGCTATCATCCAGCTCTAATTCATGTAGCATCAGGAGAAAAACAATCCAGTAAAAATCGAAAGCAGCGAATGGAGTCACCTCAACCCTTTATTTTAGATAAGAATTACTTTAGTGAGTTAAAAGACCAACAGATTATATTAATAGATGATGTCTATACTACTGGAAGAACGTTGTTTCATGCGGCTGAATTATTAAAACAAGCGAATGTTGCAAAAATTGAAACATTTTCAGTCGCTAGATAAAAGAGAATTATAATTTATTTTGTTTGTTAATTAAAGCGCTATCCTATATAATTGAATTAAGCAAACTACCAGTTGAGTGGTCCGACTGGTGTTGCTGATTCTGATACACAATCAGATGAAAGGGGAGAGTGTTTATGTTTAAAT
>JAVWJE010000107.1:0-5078 GCA_036639135.1 Carnobacterium sp.
ACTTGGTTACATTGAAAAAATACTAACTGAAATGTTGACAATTACTTCTGCAGTTGAACGAGAAATGTATATGAAGCAATTGGCTGCTGAGTTTGAGATTTCGATTGATTCATTAAATGAGCAATTTCAATCACGTTTTTACGAACAACAACAAAAACGATCTAAAGAACCAAAGAGGAATACACCTAGTCCAGACGTTCGCTCGACAACGTTTCCTCAAGTTCATAACCAAAGAGGAAAATTAGATGCTATTGAAAGAGCGGAACAATCTTTGCTTAATCGATTGTTCCATTTTGAAGAAGTTAGGATTCAGATTAGAAATTTGTCTGAAGAGTTCCATTTTGTTCACGATGATTATCAAATGTTGTACCTGTATTATGAAAATTTTCATGAACATGCACAACATGCTTTATCAGATACGTCGGTTGAAGCTTTTATCGATTTTGTGCAAGAAATTCATTTAAAAAACAAAATCGTCGAAATTGAATTCCAATCTCTTGGTGTTGAGATTACTCCGCAAGAAATTAAGGATTATGTCGATGTTATTTCAAGAAAATCATTATTAGCAACACGATTGAAAGAAACAAAAGATGCAATGAACGAAGCTGCTAAAAAAGGCGACCAAGCGCAATTACGGGTATTGATGATTGAAATTGTTAATCTGTCCCGCTTGTTAAAAAATAGGTAATATAAAGAATAAAAGTGAGATTGAAAAAGGGGAGGCATTTTTTTATGGCTGAAGAAAAAAAAGTACCAACATTATCTTATAAAGATGCAGTAAAGGCATTTATTAAAGAATATAAACCTAGTGGAACGGTTCATTATGACGAATTGACTAATAAATTAGCAACTCCTTACACATTAGATGCAGATAAAATGGATGCACTTATTCAACAAGTAGAAGATAGTGGAATTGGTGTTGTAGGAGATGACGGTGGTCCAACTGTTCGTCAAATGTTAGCCAAAGAGCGTAAAGAAGAAGCTGAGAAACCAGAAGATTTAACGGCTCCTCCCGGTGTTAAAATTAATGATCCCGTTCGTATGTATTTGAAAGAGATTGGTCGAGTTAATCTATTAACCGCAGCAGAAGAAGTTATGCTAGCTAAAAAAATCGAAGTTGGCGATCAAGAAGCTAAACAACGCTTAGCTGAAGCTAACTTAAGATTAGTAGTAAGTATTGCCAAACGTTACGTTGGGCGAGGAATGCAATTTTTAGACCTGATTCAAGAAGGCAATATGGGCTTAATGAAAGCCGTAGAAAAATTTGATTATACTAAGGGTTTTAAATTCTCAACTTATGCTACATGGTGGATTCGTCAAGCCATTACACGTGCGATTGCTGACCAAGCTCGTACGATTCGTATTCCAGTGCACATGGTTGAAACCATCAACAAATTGATTCGTATTCAACGCCAATTGCTACAAGACCTAGGAAGAGAACCTACACCTGAAGAAATTGGTGCAGAAATGGACCTCCCAACAGAAAAAGTACGTGAAATCTTAAAAATCGCTCAAGAACCTGTTTCATTAGAAACGCCGATTGGTGAAGAAGATGATTCTCACTTAGGAGATTTCATTGAAGATCATGATGCAACAAGCCCAGCAGAAAATGCCGCTTATGAACTTTTGAAAGAGCAACTTGAAGATGTATTGGATACATTAACTGACCGGGAAGAAAATGTTTTACGTTTGCGTTTTGGTTTAGATGATGGTCGTACAAGAACTTTGGAAGAAGTAGGGAAAGTATTCGGTGTAACTCGCGAACGTATTCGCCAGATAGAAGCCAAAGCTTTACGTAAATTACGTCATCCAAGCCGTTCAAAACAGTTAAAAGATTTCTTAGAATAAAACTAAATACTCAAAAAACCAAGCAGTTGGAATTTTCTTATCTGCTTGGTTTTTTGTTTTAACATATTAAAGCACTGTTTCAAAAAAACTGTTATAATAATAAAGTAGGATAGTTTGAGAGGATGAGAATAGATGTTATCGTTTGAGGAAAAAAAAGCTTTATTTGCTGAGTATAAAGAATTAACCGTTGTCCCTGTTTCGTTAGATAGAACCAATTATCATTTTGAAAGTAGCGCAGTTGATAAAACAACGGTGGTTCGTTACCTTCATCAAAATGGGAATGCACTTATCTATGCAGGGTATTTGCCTAAAGAAGAAACCATTAAAGGGTACATTTCAGTATTAAACGCGGATGAAAAAGAAATAAGACGATTAGTAGATAAAGCAATCATCTTTTTGAAAAAAACAAGTGATGGATATGAAGAAGGCTATTCAGAATTATGGTTTGATCAAAATGGAGATGTGTTGCGTTTGGTATATGACAACCCAATGTGGTCAGTTAATTTACCAGATGGTAAAATGGAAGCTATATTCAAAACAAAAGAAGCTGCGGAAGGCTATTTGTTAGACGAAAGTTTCTTTAAAAACTAATTTTTAATGAAAGAAGTGACAGGAAGTTAATGAAGCTAAAACAACTATCATTGCGCTTAGAAAGAGCGGCAAGTTATGTACCTGAGGGTTCAAGATTAGCCGATATTGGATCAGACCATGCGTATCTCCCTTGTGTTCTTGCGGCTGAGGGTAAGATTGATTTTGCTGTTGCTGGTGAGATTATTGAAGGACCTTTTAAAATTGCTGAAAATCAAATTAAACGGTTGAATTTGCAAAATGAAGTATCTGTTCGATTAGGAGATGGATTAGAAGTCATCAATCCAGATTCAGATAATATTTCAGCAATTACAATTTGCGGTATGGGTGGAGTATTAATTGCAACGATTTTAGATGAAGGTTATCAAATGGGAAAGTTAACCGGTAAAGAAAGACTCATTTTGCAACCAAACAAAGATGAAGCAGAATTAAGAACATGGTTAATTGAACACCATTATCAAGTGATTGCAGAAGAACTAGTTGAAGAAAACACTAAAATATATGAAATTATTATTGCTGAAAAGTCTCATGAAGAGAGTGTTTCTTTTTCAGATAAAGATCTTTTTTTTGGGTTTTATCTAAGAAAAGAATTATCGCCATTATTTATCAAAAAATGGACAGGTGAACTAGCGAAAAACAAGGAAATACTCGCTGACTTACCTAAATCTTCTACCGATCAGTCTGATAAAATGCATGAGTTTAAAATTAAAATTGCTGCTATTGAGGAGTTGTTGAAATGAAAGACATCAAAGGGTACGATTTAATTCGAAAATTTGAAGATTTTGCACCAACATACTTAGCTGAAGAAGGTGATCCTGTTGGTTTAGCTATCGGGACCTTAAATAAACCTATAAAAAAAGTTCTTGTGACGTTAGATGTTCGTCCAGAAGTCGTACAAGAAGCCATTTCAGAAAAAGTGGACTTAATTATTGCTCATCATCCACCAATTTTTCGTCCCACTAAAAATCTTGTAACCGATGATCCACAAACCAATATGTATGCTGATTTATTGAAAAATGATATCGCTGTTTATGCGGCTCATACAAATCTTGATGTGGCTACTAATGGCATGAATGCTTGGTTAGCGAAAGCAATTGGACTTAAAGATACTGAAATTATGACTGTGACAAAACAAGAAAAGTATAAAAAATTGGTCGTCTTTGTTCCAATCTCTAATAAAGACAGCATGATTGAATCATTAACTCAAGCAGGTGCTGGTGAAATTGGACCGAACTATAAAGATTGCACGTATACCGTTGAAGGGACTGGAAGTTTTACGCCAGTTAATCAAGCACATCCTCATATCGGAAAACTGAACAAAATAAAAAAAGTTAAAGAAGCACGCATTGAAGTTATGTTTCCTGAAAAATTAACAGCGGAAATTGAAAAAGCTTTGTTTGCTACTCACCCATACGAAGAACCGGTTTATGACGTTTATACACTAGATAACTATGTAGATATCTATGGATTAGGACGTGTTGGTAATTTAGAAAAGGCGATTACAATTGAAGATTTTGCAGAAAAAATAAAACATATTTTTGGTGTTTCAGGTTTACGTTATATCGCAAAAGATCCTTCACAAATGATTCAACGGGTTGCTATTTGTGGCGGAGATGCGGGTAAGTTTTATCTGGATGCTGTTAATAAAGGTGCGCAAGTGTACATTACTGGAGACGTTTATTACCACGCTGGACATGATATGCTTGCATCAGGGTTAAATGTGATAGATCCTGGACACCATATTGAAAGTATTTGTAAGGATGAATTGGTCCATTTATTCACCGATTGGAGTAAAGAAATGGATTGGAATCTAGAAATCATCCAATCTAAATTAAACACTGATCCTTACCGTTTTATTTAACCATTTTAAAAAATAATTTAAAATAACTGTAAAAAAAGGAGTTTTTTTATGTATAAAAATTTAGTTCCTCGTTTTGTTCGTTATGTCCAAACAGAAACACGTTCTGATGAATTAAGTACAACAATTCCATCAACACTTTCACAAGTGGCTTTTGCTGAAACATTGATGGCTGAGTTAACCGAAATAGGGTTAAGTGATGTTTCTTACAACGAAAAAAACGGATATGTGACAGCTACATTGCCATCTAATACGGATAAAGACGTTTTAACGATTGGTTTTATTGCTCATATGGATACAGCTGATTTTAATGCTGAAAATGTTAATCCGCAATTTCACGAAAATTATGATGGAGATACCATTATTTTAGATGAAGAAAAAAATATTGTTTTATCTCCTCAAGATTTTCCTAATTTAAAAAATTATATTGGTAAAACGTTAATTACTACAGACGGTTCTACTTTATTAGGAGCTGATGATAAAGCAGGTATTGCTGAAATTATGACAGCAATGGAAATTTTAGTGGCTGATCCAACGATCAAACATGGTACTGTACGCGTTGCTTTTGGTCCGGATGAAGAAATTGGAATTGGTGCCAATCTATTTGATGTTGCTGCGTTTAATGCTGATTTTGCTTACACAATGGATGGAGGTCCTGTAGGAGAATTAGAATACGAAAGCTTTAATGCAGCTTCAGCAATTGTAAACATACAAGGGGTAAATGTTCACCCAGGAACAGCGAAAGATACAATGATAAATGCATTGAAAATTGCGTTTGCTTTTG
>JAVWJE010000108.1:0-5045 GCA_036639135.1 Carnobacterium sp.
GAGACAGAACATGGCTTACAGAAATTTACAAATTCAGGTATAAAACCCTCCTTTTCGGAGGGTTTTATATTTATATTTGTTATAAATGAAGTTAAAAAAAATAAAAATCAAGCAAAAAAGAATTGGGGAAAAACAGAATGAAACAATTTAAACTTGTTGCGACTGCTGCTAGTGGTATAGAAGCATTAGTTGGAAAAGAATTGCGTAATATGGGTTATGAGTGTGAAGTAGAAAACGGAAAAGTTTTCTTTAACGGGACAGAAGAAGATATCGCAAAAACAAATGTTTGGTTAAGGACCGCTGATCGTGTTAAAATAATTGTCGGCGAATTTGATGCATTTGAATTTGATGAATTATTTGAAAAAACAAAGGCATTGCCTTGGGAAGATTTACTTCCAATGGATGCTAATTTTCCTGTTGCAGGAAAATCAATAAAGTCAACTTTGTATAGTGTTTCTGACTGTCAAGCATTAGTAAAAAAGGCTATTGTAGATCGTTTAAGTGCAGTTTATCATCGTCATACAAGATTACCTGAAACAGGTGCTTTGTACCAACTTGAGGTAGCTTTATTAAAAGATAAAGTAACATTAACATTGGATACTACGGGCTCAAGTTTGTTTAAACGTGGTTATCGAATTGCAAAAGGTGGAGCACCTTTAAAAGAGAATATGGCAGCGGCGTTAGTTTTGCTAACAACTTGGCGCAAAGATCGTCCATTTTATGATCCAGTGTGTGGGTCTGGTACCATTCCAATCGAAGCAGCTCTAATCGGACGCAACATTGCACCAGGAATTAATAGAAGCTTTGCATTTGAGAATTGGGAATGGTTTGATCAAACCATTACGACCAACATTCGTGCTGAAGCGAGAGCTGCAATCGATCACGATGTTGTATTGGACATTATGGGATCCGATATTGATGCTAAGATGATTGAAATTGCTAAGCAAAATGCAATTGAAGCTGGTGTTGGCGATAGTATTGAGTTTAAGCAAATGCAATTAAAAGATTTTACTACTGAAAAAGAGTATGGCATTATCTTAGCTAACCCTCCTTACGGTGAACGACTAGGGGAAGAAGAAGAGATTCAAGCACTTTATAAACAAATGGGCCAAGTATACCGTCCATTAAAAACATGGAGTAAGTATATTATAACGAGTGATTTAACCTTTGAATCATTTTATGGAGAACGTGCAACTAAAAAGCGTAAACTATACAATGGTGCTCTTAGAACAGATCTCTTCCAATATTGGGGAACACGCTCACCACGTAAATAATAAAATAGAAATAAAAAGCGAAAAAGACGATGTTTCTAATCTTTTTCGTTTTTTAAATGCTAAGAATGGTTTTTTAATCTTTTGTATAAAGCCTGACGAGCAAAGTGGTCTGCTTCTTTATTTTTTGATTCTGGAATCCATTGAGCAACAAAGGATGGAAATAAAGTTAATCGTTTATTAATAGAAGACAAATAGGTATTAAAAATAATATTTTTTACATAGTTCGTATCAATAGCAGAAACAACAATTTTGCTATCTGAATAGAGGACTAGGTCATGATGCGTCAATTGATTATCGATTAAGTAATTCAAGCCGGATAAAACAGCCTCAAACTCTGCTTGATGGTTACTTAATTCATTTTTAAGTGGAAGCGATAATTGGATATGGATACCATCACCAATTATAATTACTCCAACTCCAGTAGGACCTGGATTTGATTTAGTTGATGCATCAGTATACATTTTTAACATGTTTCTTTGTTCCTTTCGGCTTATTAGTTGTTTTTAAAAAAGCATATGCTATGATAATTTTAAAATAATCATTACTGAGATAGAGGATGAAAAATGAATAAAATAAAGACTATAACAAAAGTCCGGCTTTCTTTAGAACCGGCGTATCAAGTAATTTATTGGTCTATTTGTTGGCTTACTCTTTTTTTAAGTTTAATTCTTTTATTAGAGAAACAACACCCTATTTTAAATGGTGTTGTCGTTAGTTTTTGGATTTTGCTTTTGTATTTTGGAGTAGGATCTACTGCAAAAGTAACAGAAGATGCTCTTTATATTTGCTATTTTAGGGGGATAAAAAAAATAAGTTACCCAATGTCATCATTTAATAAGCTATCTTTTTCTGAAAAACGTTTAATTATATTGGAAAGAAAGGATGGCAAAGTTCCACTCATCTTTTATGTAAACAAAAAAAACAAGAAAAACATTGTATCCGTTATTCAACAATCTATACCAGAAGTTAAATTAGAAGAAACCTTGAAACTAAATAAAAATGAAATGAATCAAGCAGAATAAAAAACGATACCTTGATAAGGGTTATCGTTTTTTATTAGAAAATTATCGTTTACTTAAAGTTATTTTAAGAAAGTTCATCAACAACAACACCTGTTGCCTGAGGGCCCCTTGTACCTTCGACGATTTTAAATGAAACGTGTTGGCCTTCTGATAATGTTTTAAAATTTTCTCCTTCAATTCCTGTAAAATGAACAAAAACGTCATTTTGACCATTGTATTCTATAAATCCATAACCTTTTTCATTACTAAACCATTTTACAATTCCTTTTTCCATCTGTTCGTCCCCCTTAATAAATTTTTCAACAAAATTTAGCCAACTTGTGCATAAAAATAAAGAGGATACAAGAAGTAATGGCCTAGTTCCATTATAGGAATATTAACCGCTTTCGTCAACAGTTGTTCACTTTACGTTCTTCACCCAATAAAGCTAGGTAAGCTATAAGCTCATAGTTTTCTTTTTTACAATCTCCTGTATAATCAAAGGTGAGATTTAAGGGTTGTCCATTTTGTGTAAGCGACATGTTTTTTAGAGTAATATAAAAAATAACATACAGACTGGAGATGAGAAGCGAAATAGCTCATCTCTTTACTGTATCTATTTTATTTAACAAACTAAAAGGATAAAGATGACTTATAGGGAGTGGAATAAACAATGGAAACTATTTTAACTCAACAATTAATGGAGTTAGCAAAAGAACGCAATAGAGAGTTTCCTGTCGAAGGTTTTCTTTGGGGAGCTGGACCAACTCGCCCACGATTTATGTTGGTAGGTGAAGCGCCAGGAGAGGTAGAATCACTCAATGGTATTCCTTTCACTGGTCGAGCGGGCAAAGAATTGATGAAGTTTTTTGATTTTTTAGAAGTTACTCGAGAAGAAGTCTTCATAACCAGCACGTTTAGAAGTCGCCCATTTTTGGAAAAAGAAAAAATGGATAAAAAAACTGGTGAAATAATGATCCGTAAGTATAATCGAGCTCCAACTAAAAAAGAAATTATCGCTCATGCTCCACTATTAGATTTTGAAATCGCCACGATTGATCCACCTATTATTTTAACGATGGGTAATATTGGTCTACAGAGGTTGATTGGTAACAAAGCAAAAATCATGAACGTTCATGGACAGTTGTATGAAGGCCCTATATTAGAATTAGCTTCAAAAGAAGCAACAGAGTTTACTTGGTCAAAAGAAAACTATCGTATATTTCCTACGTTTCATCCGGCTTCTATCTTTTATAATCGAAAATTGCTAGAGTTAATCTATGAGGATTTGGTATTGTTTAAAAAATACATTTAAAAGAACCTGAAGTCTAAGTCTCTTTTGTGTTAAAATGAGACAGATTAAAAAAATGCGTGCTTACTATGGGAAAGTGGAGATTGAATATGAAAGAAATGAAAGTAATCAATTTAACAAAAACATATGGGGAAAAGGTATTGTTTGACGATATCAGTTTTTCAATTCGAACAGGCGAACGAGTCGGATTGATTGGTGTAAATGGTACAGGTAAAAGTAACTTATTAAATGTTATCACAGGTAAAGATAGTGGTGAAAAAGGTGAAATTTCAACGCCGAAAGGCTATACAATGGGCTATTTATTACAAGAACAAGAATTTAACGAAGAATTGACTGTTTTTGATACTATATTTGAAGGGGACACTCCTATTCTAGTTGCTTTAAGAAATTACGAAAAAGCTTTAGAAAATCTAATCTTAGATGCGATGAATGAAAAATATCAAAATGCTTATTCTAAAGCTGAACAAGCAATGAATGATCATGATGCTTGGTTAGCTGAAACAAATGCAAAGACAATCTTAAGTAAGTTAGGCGTTATTGACTTAGAGCAACCGATTGCGACATTATCTGGTGGACAAAGAAAACGAGTTGGTCTTGCTCAAGTATTGATACAAGAGCCAGATTTACTCGTTTTAGATGAGCCTACAAACCATCTGGACTTTAAAACAATTACTTGGTTAGAAAATTATTTAAGTTCATACCGCGGAGCGTTACTATTAGTAACCCACGACCGTTATTTCTTAGATAGAATTGCAAACCGAATGATTGAATTGTCTCATGGGAAAACTATTATGTACTCAGGTAACTATGAAAGCTACATCGTGGCTAGGGCAGAACGACAAGAAGCATCTATTCGTGCAGACCACAAAAGAAAGCAACTTTATACGAAAGAATTGGCATGGATGCGGACTGGAGCCAAAGCTCGTTCGACTAAACAACAAGCTAGAATCAAACGCTTCTCTGACTTGGAAGAAAATCTCCATCAATCAAATGTAGATGATTCAGTTGAAATGAATCTAGAAGGATCACGTATTGGTAAACGAGTCTTTGATTTGAAAGATGCTTCATTAACATTTGTTGGTCATCCTATTATCGAAAATTTTAATTTGTTGATTCAAGCAAAAGATCGTATTGGTATTAGTGGTAAAAATGGTGCTGGAAAGTCAACATTATTAAACGTACTTGCTGGACGGATTAAATTAGATTCAGGAGAACTAGTCGTTGGTGAAACTGTAAAAATTGCTTACTACACACAAATGACCGAAGAAATGGACCCGAAAAAACGCGTCATTTCATTTTTACAAGAAGTCGGTGAAGAAGTAGAAACCTCTAATGGAGAACGTATTAGTGTAACCAACCTATTGGAGCAGTTTTTATTTGAAAAATCTAGCCATGGGACGTTAATCGGTAAATTATCTGGTGGAGAAAAAAGAAGATTGTATCTATTGAAACTATTAA
>JAVWJE010000109.1:0-5043 GCA_036639135.1 Carnobacterium sp.
ACCAGAAAAGGGGACATCCCCTATCACCCTGATTTATTGATCGTGCCTCCACGCATGCAATTTTATATAGAAAAGAATACTGAAATTAACGATATTTTTCGCAAGTACGTTTCAGATGAAGATTTACATATTTACAGCATAGATGAATCGTTTGTGTCTGTTAGAGCTAGTTTGAAGCTCTTTAAAAGAAAAACCGCCTTTGACCTGGCTAGAATGATCCAATACCATATTTATAAAAAGACTGGCCTATATGTCACTATTGGAATTGGCGACAATATGCTATTGGCCAAGCTAGCTTTAGATAACGAAGCTAAACACAATGCCAATTTGATTGCTGAATGGCGATACAAAGATGTTCCTGAAACGATTTGGAAGATAGAAAACATAACTGACATGTGGGGTATTGGAGAACGAACAGCATTACGGCTGAGCAGCTTAGGGATCAAATCAGTTCATGACTTAGCGCATACAAACTTCTATCAACTAAGAGAGTCTATGGGCCTTATTGGTGAACAGCTATACGCTGGTGCTTGGGGCATCGATCGCAGCGACATTAGAGATCAATATCGTCCTTTAGAAAAGAGTTACGGAAACTCTCAAATACTTAAAAGAGATTATTACAAAAGACATGAGATCAAAATAGTGATTCGAGAAATGGCGGAACAAGTGGCGACCCGCATTCGAAAGCACCATTGCAAAACAGGATGTGTCAGCCTTACCGTTACCTATTCTAAGCATGAAGAAAAAGCAGGATTCTCTCGACAATTAAAAATTCCTAGTACGTCTAATACGAAAAGATTAGTCGATTATTGTTTTGAAATTTTCAATAAATATTATGAAGACGACATGCCTGTAAGGAGTATCGGAATTTCTTATTCAAAATTGACTTACACCAGCAATATTCAATTGGATTTATTTGAAGATCCCTCCCAACAGATCGCAAATGAAAAATTAGATTTGTTGGTAGATAAAATAAGAGATAAATATGGGTTTCAATCATTAGTGCATGCTAGCAGCCTTTTAGAAGGAGCTACAGCTATTAACCGCAGCTCTCTTGTTGGAGGACATGCTGGCGGAATGGAGGGTATCCAATGAGCTTTTTAAATGAGGAGTATCGAGATCGCGGCATTAAGAAATGGGCAGGATTTTATTTATCTGAGCATACGGCTATTCAAGAAAAATTATCAGGAGAAAGAAAAAAAGTTAATCAGCAAAAGAAACAGATGAACCAAGGTGAAATTGAAGAAGTAATAAATGAGTCCATAGTAAAGAATAAGTCTGTCGCTATTCAACTTGAAAATGTAGATCAAAACGGACTTTACTATGATGACGTAGTTGGTCATATTGTTGGTGGTGACGAATTAGGTATCTTCATAAATAATACCAAAGTCGATTTTGATGAAATTCGAAACATTCAATTTGTGGTTCTAAAAAAATGGAACAACACGGATGATGATGTTTAATAGATAAAAGGAGCTGTTTAAAATGAATTTTGCTATACTCACCGGAAAAGTTGTTTCTGAAGTTAAAGTGATTAACACCGATAACGGTTCTCCCCTATGCCGTTTCACACTGAAAGTAGATGACCGTAAATTCAATTGTCTGGTCGTTGGAATGAAAGTTTATAAATTTATGTACGACATTGAAGAAGATTCGGTCATTAGTATAGAAGGAACTATAAACGATCGGATGCAATTAGTTGTGCAAGAGTACCGTCTCGATTCGAAACCTAGCTACTTTGGACAGATATTTGATTATAAAGGCAGAAAGATGCCGCATAAGAAGGTTATGTTTTGAGGAAAAAATACCCTTCTCTCTTTTTGATTGAGGATTATTTTTTATTTAAATTTAATTGTTAGATACAAATCATTAAGGTGTTTGACATACTAAAGTAGAATAAAAAAATATAAATCATTTAGAGGAGTGCTTAAATGATTTCATTAGAACAATTAATTTCTTATAAAGATGATTCACATGATATTTTTGGTAATTCTTACTTTTATGTTATTTCAGATGCAGAAAATAATCTTATATCTAAGTTAAATGGTAAAGATAGAGTAGCTCAATTACTATCGAATCATGATAACGAAGCTAAAGCTCTTTTTTACTACCAATTAAGAGAATTATCTGGTTCAAATGAAATGAAATTCGAAGTCGAAGATTGTTTCCGGGATATAGAAGGTTTCGATTTATCTAATATAGATGAATCTAGATTGAAAATAATCAAGTCTAATGTTGAAAAACCTAGTTCTTTTTAAAGGTTGAGTATTATTGCATAAAAAAAGCCCCATCCAATTTACGAAATATATTTTTAAAAGTCCACAAATGTTTATTTATAAACATTTGTGGACTTTTTTATTTTACTTAGATTTATGCTTATTTTTCTTACGGACTCACGATATTTGTTTCTTTATAATTCCAAAGTTAAAAGAAGTTAGTGCTTTTGACTTTAGACTATTTTGGCTCTTTATCAAATCGTATTGGTGTCTCTTAGATTGAAATTTCCTTCGGAACTTACCTGTTTGCTTGTAGAAAGCCATGGGAAAACCAGGAGCCTCTTTGGGTCTACAGGTTTTCAAGCCTCAAACGAAGCGTAAACGCTTCGTAATTCGCATTGAATCCTTTTCATGGCTACAAGCAGCCACTATTCCTCCAAACATTTCAAGATTGTAGCATATAGTCATTTCACTTACCAACATCTAAAATGATAGAACCCTATTTTTATCTTCCCTCTCCGGTCTCAACTCTTTCTATAGTCCATCTAATATAATAATGATAGAGCAGTAAATACAAAATAGTTCTTAACGCACCCAAAGATTCCCTCCATTTGCTCCATTTTCTTCTTCCTCAGGATTAACTTTCACATAGTTGACACAATTGAGTAAGCTTTTTCTAATTTAACTCAATAGTTTATTCTTTAATAGCCTTTTTTATCTTATAATAAATTTATTAATTGATTGAGGTGATTCTTTTGCTGATTGAAGTAAATGATGATTTTTTGAAAGAAATTAAGCAGATTACAGAAGCTATGAATATAACTCCTGGTGAATACCTTGAGAACCTGTATAAAAATACTCAAAATTTAAAAGATGATCTTTTAGAGGATAAAGAAGACTTTTCAACATTTGTAGAAGAATATCATTTGATTTTAAATGAACTAAGCCGCCATCAGGAAAACCTGCTGGCTTCAGTTAAGGAAATTGATGATACACTTGTGACTCAACGTGTTTTTGAAGAGTTGATTAGATTATGCAGCGATGATATTTCAGTATTAAGCAAATTATACAATAAATATAAAGAACAAAACGATAGGATTCAACTAATTTAAACTTTTCTCGCTAGAGTCCTTCAAAACAGTTAAAGAATCTAAACAGCGAACTAATCGGTTTAAAAACAATCGCTTTATTAGTCTTTCCTTTAAAACCATAAGAAATCTTAGAGATTTCTTATGGTTTTAAAGGAGACTTTACTGTTTACTTATCGTTTTTTTCATGATAAAATGCATGGATTAAGAGAAGGTTTATACCTTTTTATTTATCAGTTTATTATTATTTATTTAAAGATTCAGCACTTATTTTTTAGTTGACTACTATTTTTTCAAAGGAGCGTACATTGTGTACAATCAAACCATTCTTGAAGTTTCTGGTACTTCTGTCAAGTTAACCCGTAATAAAGCCACCTTCATTCTCTATTTGTCAGATGATAACGAAGCTCTCATTTTATACGATTATATGTCGCGTCACATTCAAGGAAATTAAATAAAACCGTTGAGATATGATATCTCAACGGTTTTATTTAGTTCAACGGCTTATGGATAGGCTCTAAAGGCCTGTTGGTACAGCGGAAGCAATTCAGCATAAGTTTTAAAAATAAAATCCTGTGTTTTTTGAGGGTTCACAAGCATAGGATCGTTAGCAGAGAGTTGTCGTCCAACTAAAAACTCCCCTTTTTTAATATCTCGCCATCTGATTAACCCCTTCTCCAATTCTGCTTCCTTGATAGGCATCACTTGTTCTTTAGTATGATCAAAAGAAACCACATAATCTGCAGGTAATTTTTCTAAACTGATAGAATTCTCCAGAAAATCTTGAGCCATTTCTTTTTCATGTTGCGGATTATCGATAAAAGCCAGCCAAATAAACAGATGCGTTTGGTAAAGTCCTAATTGAAAATGGGGGTATTTTTTATAACCGCGTGTATCGCCGCCAATGGCACACCATGTATCTTTTGGTGGATTTTTTGTCCGCCTAATGTGTTGTGCAATATGAACAGGGAGCTCTTCTTCATTCAACAGTTCCGCTAACTCTTTTGAAAACACCTTGCCTAACTCTTTGAATTTAGGTTGAATCGTTTTTCGGATAGCTTTCATTCTTGGTTCTAGTCCTTCAATAGCAAAGATAGCAAAATCTTCTTGTGTAAATGTGACTGAATTCAACGCAGGTTCACTCCTTAACTATTTTTTTAATTGTATTAATCGTAATGTTAAAAAAGCGGTGATTCTGCAAATAAATATCTTTATGGTATACTGGATACAATTAAACGAATAGGAAACCACTACCTTATTTCCGCCAAAGGAGAGTTTTTATGAGTCCGAATAATGTACAAGATTATTTAAATAAAGGCATGTATGGCTCTAATCAGACAAATCCCGACGAGCGTCGAAAGTATTTAGGCAGCTTGCGGGAACGTATTTATCTGACCATGACGATTGAACAAGTCCTTTCAAACAATTATATAGACGCGCTCAAAAAAGAAATACAACTGCATCCTGATAATACCCTTTTATTGAACGGTTCTATTGATATGGAATATTTATCTCCCTATATCCAATTAAGCAATTCATTGAAGTGTACTTTTAGAATGATCTCAGATGATAATTCTGAAAAAAGCCCTATTGGATTGGTCTATGTAGCTCCTGCAGCTGTAAATGTCGATGTCGTTGACGTCTCAGAGAAGTACCCTGAGCCTGAACCAGATCAGGGAAAAAAAGCTCCTAAAAAGAAATCTTTTTTCAAAAGATTCTTTTCATAAAAATTGAATGGA
>JAVWJE010000110.1:0-5003 GCA_036639135.1 Carnobacterium sp.
AGAATCCACTAGTTGCATATCTATTGAACGTGGTTCTTTAAAAGCTCCTTTGACAGCATCTTTAGTAATTTCATTAAAAGCTACTCTGTTTTTATCATTAATATCTAATCCTAACAAATGGCTAAGATGCCACGCGATTGCTTCCCCTTCTCTATCCGGGTCAGCTGCGAGATAAACTTTTTCAGCTTTTTTTGCGAATTTTTTTAATTCTTTAATTAATGGTCCTTTACCTCTGATCGAAATGTACTCGGGCTGATAATTATTTTCTACGTCAATTGCCATGCGACTCTTTGGCAAGTCGCGGATATGACCTAGACTAGCAACTACTTTATAGTTCTTCCCTAAATATTTTTCAATTGTTTTTGCTTTGGCTGGTGATTCAACGATTACCAGGTACTTATAGGCCAATGAAATGCTCCTTTCAAGTGAGCTCATATTTTCTGATTCTGATTATTTTAAACCGAAAGAGAAATCGTTAATCATCTTATGCCATCTCATACCTGTTTGTCAACTATAGAAATCTAAAAACGTTAAAACGTTTCTTTTTAATCTATATTTTTTAATCCATACTATAGAAGAAAAAGTTCTTGTTTCCATAAATAATACTCGTCATTTAACGTAGTTCTTATCAAAAATAAATTCTTCTAAAATATGAGTAGCAGACAAGACGCATTTGGCTCCTTGCATAATTAATTGGTTCGTCCCTTCGGAGTAAAGACTCGTGATCGCTCCGGGAACTGCAAAGACTTCTCGTCCTTCTTGCAAAGCTAAATTTGCTGTGATTAAACTGCCACTATGGTCTTTTGCTTCTACCACTAACGTACCCAAAGACAACCCAGCAATTATCCTATTTCTCATAGGAAAATGATAAGGCAATGGTTTTACTCCGAGAGGGTATTCCGATAGAACCAAATGATGATCGCCAATTTCTTTTTGTAACTTCTTGTGTTCATAAGGGTAGGAATAATCCAACCCTGTTCCGATTACAGCAATTGTGTTCCCACCCAATGCTATTGTTTTTTGGTGAACAGCTGCATCAATTCCCTTTGCTAATCCACTAACCGTTACCATCCCATTTTTAATCAATTCAGGTAATAATCTGTCTAATATTAAAGGTCCATAAGACGTATTTTGTCTAGAACCTACAATAGCTATTAAATTTTTCCCTAACAACTGTATATTTCCTCTATAAAATAAAATTGCTGGAGGATTATAAATTTGTTTTAAATATTCCGGATAATTTTTATCAAGAATAGTCATCCACTGAATACCTTGAAATTCATATTTTTTTTTAAGTCTTTCTAGTTCTATAAAAGAGTAGCTCTCTAAAAAAACCGTTTTATTTTTAGGCGGTAAATTTGCCAGTTTAGCTAATTGAAAAACTGTTAATCGACTGTCATCCAGTAGTGCTGAAACCATTCTTACCTGACTAATAGGACCTATTCCTCGACAGTGTGCTAAATGAAAGATGCGCTGTTCTATAAGTTCTTTATCCATTATTTTCTCCTTCGGGACTTTTTCTGGTCCATCCCTCAAAGAAACTATCCGCAAGACCAGATCTCTTTCATTATTTTCCACAACAAATAAACATTATCCACAATGTAATAGGATAATGTTTATTTGTTGTTTATAATGACTGATTAACTGCATTTCTAACAGGTGCAAATGAATGACGGTGTATTGGACAAACACCAAGTTTTTCTAAACCTTCGAGATGAATTTTCGTACCATACCCTGAATTTCGAGCAAAGCCATAGCCTGGATATAAACGGTCATATTCGCTCATCATACGGTCACGAGTCACTTTAGCGACAATACTAGCTGCAGCAATAGACAAGCTTTTGCTATCCCCTTTTATGATGCTTTCTTGAGGAATACTTGTTGGCAATTTCATGGCATCAATTAGTAAATAATCCGGAATTTGCGGAAGTTGTTGAATGGCTTCTAACATCGCTAACTTAGTCGCTTGATAAATGTTAACATCATCAATAACGTGTTGATCTTTTATACCGATACCAATTCCTAAAGCATGCTTTTGAATGACGTTAAAGAGTTCTTCTCTTTTTTCACTGGATAGTTGTTTAGAATCGTTGATTCCTACAATTTTAAAGTCCATTGGCAAAATCACAGCTGCTGCAACAACAGGACCAGCAAGAGGTCCGCGACCAACTTCATCGATTCCAGCAATAAAAGAGATTCCACTATCCCAAATAATTCGTTCGTTTTGTAACATTTCTTTGAGTTTTTTTTCTTTTTCTTGCTCTTTTTCTAGACGTTTTTCCCACGATTTCAAAGCTGCAAGGACCCCTTTTCGTTGATCCGTTTTGAAAATAGCAATTTGTTCATCTAATGGATTATCAATCTCGTTCAGTAATGCTTTAATTGCGGCAATAGATAATGGTTTTTCCATTTATTTTTTACTCATTTCATCGGGTAAAGTAACAGGAACATCATCTAATGTATAACGACCAACTTTTCCACTACGAATTTCATAAATAATCATTTCTGCTGCTCGACTGTAATCATCGATAAATCCTCTTCTTTCAGTAATTAACATCAGCATCTCTGGAGATTCTAACTCCATTTCATCTTTGGTTAAACCGTAACGAGCAGCAAGATTTGCTGGATATTTTTCTTTCATGATTTCTAATCCATATAAAGCAATATCATCCAACTGTAAAATGGTATCTTTAATTGCTCCAGTTAAAGCTAATTTTTTTCCTACTTCAGGATCCTCAAACTTTGGCCATAATATCCCAGGAGTATCTAATAAATCAAGTTCTTTATTTAATTTTAACCATTGTTGAGCTTTAGTTACACCCGGTCTGTTACCTGTTTGAGCAACATTTTTTTTAATGAATCGATTAATAAGGGTTGATTTGCCTACGTTGGGAATACCAATGCTCATTGCTCTAATCGGGCGAGGTTTGCGTCCTTGTGCTGCCATACGATCAAATTTAGGTTTCAATAATCGTTTAGCTTCACTCATAACTTTTTTCATTCCAATACCCTCTTGTGCAACAATAGGAACAGCTGCTATACCTTGATTATTAAAATAATTTACCCACTTTTGAACTGACACACTATCAGCTAAATCACTTTTATTTAAAATAACAATACGTGGTTTTTCTCCAATTAATTCATCTAATATCGGGTTACGACTAGATAAGGGAATTCTTGCATCTACTAGCTCAAATACTACATCAACTAACGTCAGTTTCTCTGTCACTTGTCTCCTAGCTTTAGCCATATGTCCTGGGAACCATTGAATTGTTGGCATATTTTTTCTCCTTTCACCATCCAAAAAAGAAAGGGGCGAAAAGGCCTCTTCCTTTTTGGTGTGTTTCTTTTTTTATTTATTTCTTCAAACTACCGAAACTTTTTAACGGCCAAATACGAATATCTATTGTTCCAGAAATAGTCGGTTCATCGATAAAACCAAATACCCGACTATCTAAAGAATTGGCCCTGTTATCACCCATTACAAAATAAGAATTCTCTGGAACTTTCTCCACACCTGTTAAAGATGCTAACGTAAAATCATCCGTAAGGGTCTCTCCAGGAACCAATTTCTCTTTAACCGATTCTAAGTAAGGCTCGTTAACCGCTTCTCCATTAACATATAACGTTTCATCAACCATCATTATCTCGTCACCAGGCATCCCAATGACTCTCTTAATGTATTGTTTATCTGAGGCATTGAGTTCACCAGATTCATTAGGATCACTTGGTGCTGGGAAAACGATGATATCAAATCGATTGGTTTCTTCAATTTTATTTAAAATCAAACGATCATTGTCGTGAAGCGTGGGATACATTGAATCGCCTTCGACGCTGACAGGTACAAATAAAAAATGTCGAATAAGTAAAAAAATAATAATAGCTATAACAACGTATATTAAAGTGCTACCGGCTTCAGAAGCAAAACTTTTTTTCTTTTTATTGTTTGAATATTCTCCACCATTAGTGTATCGAGCTTTTCTAGGTTCAAAAATTTCTGTATGTGAATCTCTTCCATCTGAATAGGTTGTTTTACTCACTGATTACCACTACCTTCTATTAAATTATTGAACAAAAGACAAGCGTTTAAATGGATAATAAATCATCGTTGTTTCACCAATAATATCCGTTGCAGAAATAGAACCGAAATAACGGCTATCATTACTAGATCTACGGTTATCTCCAAGAACGAAATAGTTATCTTCAGGAATAGTGACTTGTCCAGTTATTTCTTCTAATGTAAAATCAGACGTCCACGTCCCACTAGCTTTATTGACAAAAGAATTATCTAAGAAAGGTTCCTTTATTAACACATCATTTATATATAATTGGTCATTTTCATAATGCAGTGTTTCATTAGGCAATCCTATCACTCTTTTTACTAAAATTCGGTTAGAATCGTCTTTAAAAACGATTAAGTCAAATCGATTGATATGGTAGATCGTTCTTACTATGATTTCATCACTTTGCTGAAAGGTTGGTATCATTGAAGCACCTTCAATAGTCATTGGCAAAAAAATAAGATTCCGAAAGAAAATTGTCAGTACCATCGCAAACAAAAAAGGTTTAAACCAATCCCACAAATGGCTCTTCCAAGTTTTTTTCTCCATATATGCCTCTCCAAACTAATCTATTTATTTCTATCATACAAGAAAATTTAGTAAATAACTATTTATTTTAATAAAAAGGAAGATTAAAAAAGGAAAAATAACAACCAGATTTCCCTTTTTAACCTTATACTGTTTCCCGTTTATTTTTTCAAATAGTCTAATCCTTTTTCATATTGTGTATCATTTTCTTTAATCAAACTACGCAAATCTTCAATCATTGCTGAAGCTGTATCTCCAGAAACGACACCCGTTACGTCTAATTTATGATCTGTTTGAAATTTCTTAATTGTTGAAACAGTACCTTCATCGAGATACCCATCAATCGGTCCTGTTTCATAGTCTAAAGCATCAAATACTTTTTCAAGATTTTCAACTTCACCAGAAATATCACCT
>JAVWJE010000111.1:0-4647 GCA_036639135.1 Carnobacterium sp.
AAAAAACAAGAACAAACTTTTTGCAGTTCGCTCTTGTTGAAGCTTTTATCTATTTAGTTAACACTTCTGTTAATTGTGGCACAATTTGTTTTTTTCTTGAAACGACACTTTTTAAAATAGCTTTGTTATTCTCTAGTGTTATGTCGAATGCTTCTTCAATTGCTTCAATTGGGTTTCCAATTGCTAATATCACAGAATCACTATCTAGTATATTTGTTACAACTAATAAAAACAAATCGTATTGATTGATCAAGTTTAATTCTAACATAGTAGCTTCTAGCTCTTCTTGTTTAGAAAACACGTCACTTACATCTACTACGTTAACTTGTGCTATGCGGACGTGTTTTGTACCCATAGGGAAACTTTTTGCATCCATATCAAGTAATTCCATTGCAGATTTATGGCTAAGGTTTGTACCTGCCTTAAGCATATTTAAACCATATGCATCTAAATCAGTTTTTGCAAGAACAGCTAATTCTTTAGCAGCTGTTACATCTTCATCTGTACAAGTTGGCGATTTAAATAACAGGCTATCTGAAATGATAGCAGATAACATTAATCCTGCTAATTCTTTTGGAATAACAATCCCATTCTCTTTAAATAATTTTAGAATAATTGTATTGGTACAACCCACAGGTTCAGCACGGTAATACAAAGGATTTGTTGTCTCAAAATTTGCAATTCTATGGTGATCCACTACTGCAAGTACCTCTACCTTAGCAATATCTGACACACTTTGTTGAAATTCATTGTGATCTACTAACATGACTTGTTTAGTTTCATTTGCTGCTGTTTTTATTACACGTGGTGCTTTAAAGTTAAACTGATCTAAAGCATATTGAGTTTCTTCAGTAACTTCGCCTAAAGCGACAGCTTCAGATTCTACCCCTAATTGATTTTGTAAATAAGCGAATGCAATAGCAGATGCTATTGCATCTGTATCTGGATTTTTATGACCGAAAATTAGAACTTTACTCATTAATAAACTCTCCTTTATTTTCTTTATTCTTTCTCTATTATTATTTACTAAAATCTTTTTTTAGTCTACTATAATAATCTTCTTCTTCTAAATAAGCATTAAAACAAGTTAAAAAATGATTAATATGAGGTATTTGTTCTTTATTATAGCGGTAAATAAAAGAAAGTTGAAAAAATATTTTAGGGTCAAAACTTAATATAGTTGCTTCCTCATCTAATTTTTGTGTTTCAACAAAAGAACGAGGCAATGCTGTATAACTTTTAGTTGTTTTGCTGAAATGATAGAGTTGTTCTGAAGTTGTTAAATAAGCTGAAATGGCTGGAAAATTAGTTAAACAATTTTTAAACTCTTCTCGTAGCAGTTCATTAACATAGTATGTATCTGGATACAACGTCCATTTCTCACCGTTCGTTTCACTAAGTTTTATAGAGTCTTGATTGGTTTTTTCTGCATTGTGGTGCAAAAACGTTAATTCTTCATCTATTATTGTTTTGCTAACATAAAGTTCCCAATTCTCTATTTTATGATCTGGTAAATACATGATAGCAAGATCAATTTGATTATTTTCTAACTTAATCCAAATTTCTTCTCGAGTTAACAGATAAAATGTCACTTTTATCTCTGGGTTTTTTTTGTAATAATCACTAATAAACTGTGTGAACACTTTGTCTTCTATAGATGATAATAAACCAATCTTTATTTCCCTATTATTCGAACTAATCGTTTTCCCAATTTTATCTTCTGTACTATCAAAAATGGTGTTTATAGAGTGAGTCATTTGTAAAAATAAATGGCCAACATCTGTTAAATAGAGCTTTTTTCCACTTGAATAAAATAAAGGAGCACCTATCGTTTTCTCAATCTTTTTTATTTGTTGGGATAAAGCTGGTTGAGAAATACCTAAGATAAGAGCAGCTTTAGTATAATTCATTGTTTCTGTAGTTTGCAAAAAATAATCCAGTGCTTTTGAAGAAAACATTTTATTTTTATTTTGATTCATTCTTGCACCTCATAGTCTCCAAAATTACCTTCTAGTAGTAGTGTAATAAACAAACAAAAAAAGAGCAACAAGAAGTTACTCTTTTTTTAATTTTAGAGAATAAATAGTATTTTCTTACTATAATGCAGACGTTTTATACCTGTCTGTATTCAGTATGCGTTTAGCATTTTCTACACGTTCTGTGGTTGGTGGTTCAATACCATCTAATTTATAAGGGATCTTTAACGCCTCATATTTATAAATGCCTAACTTATGATAAGGTAAGATTTCAACCTTTATGACATTATCTAAAGATTCGATGAATTCATTTAACCTTATCAAGTCTTCATCAAAGTCCGATCTTTCTGGAACTAAAACATGTCTAATCCAAACAGGTTTACTGATATCAGATAAATAACGAGCCATATCTAAAATATTTTTATTTGACATCATTGTTAATTTTTTATGTTTCTCATCATCAATGTGTTTTACATCAAATAATAACAAATCTGTGTAACTCATTAATTCCTCAAAACGGCTAAAGAAAGGTTCGTCATAAGTGAATGGTTGACCACAAGTATCTAATGTTGTGTTCACACCTTCAGCTTTTGCTTTTTTGAATAGTTCTATCAAGAAATCAATATGCAAAAGTGGTTCCCCACCACTGATTGTGATTCCCCCTTCTTCTCCCCAGTATTCGCGGTATGCTAATGCTTCTTCCAATAACTCATCTGCAGTGTAAGGTGTTCCTCCTCCCATATTCCATGTATCCGGATTATGGCAGAATTCACACCTCATACGACAACCTTGCATAAATGCAATGAAACGAATTCCTGGACCATCAACTGAACCGAAACTTTCAGTTGAGTGTACATAGCCGATAGCTGAATCAGACATGATCTTTAGCTCCTTTATCTTCTATTTCTAAGATATTAATCTAGTAATTACATACTTTCGTGCATTGTACGGTTAATAACATCCATTTGTTGTTCGCGTGTTAATTTAATAAAGTTTACTGCGTAACCTGACACACGGATTGTTAATTGCGGATACTCTTCTGGGTGATCCATAGCATCTAATAGTGTTTCACGATTAAAGACGTTAACGTTTAAGTGGTGTCCACCTTTTTTAACGTAACCGTCAAGCATACTAGCTAAGTTAGATTGTTGCACGTCGTCTTCTTTTCCTAAAGCTTTAGGAATAATAGAGAATGTGTTAGAAATTCCATCTAATGAGTATTTATAAGGGATTTTCGCAACAGAATTCAAACTTGCCAATGCTCCATGAGTATCTCTACCATGCATTGGGTTTGCTCCTGGAGCAAAAGGTTCACCTGCGCGACGACCATCAGGAGTATTACCAGTTTTCTTACCATAAACAACGTTTGATGTAATTGTAAGAATAGATGTTGTGTGTTTTGCTCCACGATATGTTGGATGCTTTTTAACTTTAGCCATGAATGTTTTTAATAACCAGATACCGATATCATCAGCACGGTCATCATTGTTACCAAATTTAGGATAATCTCCCTCAATTTCGTAATCCATAACTAACCCATTTTCATCTCTAACTGTTTTAACCTTAGCATATTTGATAGCTGAAAGTGAGTCAATAACAACTGAGAATCCAGCAATACCTGTAGCCATAGTGCGCATTACATCAGTATCATGTAGAGACATTTCTAATTTCTCATAAGAATATTTATCGTGCATGAAGTGAATAATATTTAATGTGTTTAAATACAATCCAGCAATCCATTCCATCATTGTATCATATTTTTCCATAACCTCATCGTATTCTAAATATTCTGAAGTAATGGGTTGATATTTAGGTCCAACTTGTACTTTTGACTTCTCATCAACTCCGCCGTTAATAGCATACAATAAAGTTTTAGCTAAGTTAGCACGAGCACCAAAGAATTGCATTTGCTTACCGATACGCATAGCAGATACACAACAAGCTATTCCGTAGTCATCGCCCCACTCAAGACGCATAATATCATCGTTTTCATATTGAATTGCGCTAGATTCGATAGATGCTTTAGCACAGAACTTTTTGAAGTTTTCAGGTAAACGCGTTGACCATAGGACAGTCAAGTTTGGTTCTGGTGCAGGTCCTAAGTTGCTTAAGGTATGCAAGAAACGATAGCTGTTTTTTGTTACCAAATGACGGCCATCTTCACTAACGCCACCAATTGCTTCTGTTACCCATGTTGGATCTCCAGAAAAGAGATCATTGTATTCAGGTGTACGAGAGAACTTAACTAAACGAAGTTTCATTACAAAGTGATCAACGATTTCTTGAGCTTGTTCTTCTGTTAATGTTCCTGCTGCTAAATCTCTTTCAATATAAATATCTAAGAAAGTTGATGTACGGCCTAAAGACATCGCTGCTCCATTTTGTTCTTTTACAGCTGCTAAATAACCTAGATACAACCATTGGAAAGCTTCTGTTGCATTGCTTGCTGGTTGTGCAATATCAAAACCATAAATATTTCCTAATTCTTTTAATTCTGCTAAAGCACGAATCTGCTCATTAATTTCTTCACGGTCTCTGATAATTGTTTCACTCATTGTACCGTAACCAGTAATAGATAAATCCTGTTTCTTTTCTGCAATTAAACGATCAATTCCGTATAAAGCTACACGACGGTAATCACCAATAATACGACCACGGCCATAAGCATCTG
>JAVWJE010000112.1:0-1283 GCA_036639135.1 Carnobacterium sp.
CTGTTTTATCAAAAACAACAATCTCTGTTTGAGCCAATGCTTCAAGGTAGTTACTACCTTTAACTAAAATACCTTTTTTTGAAGCTCCACCTATTCCACCGAAGAAACTCAAAGGAATTGAAATAACTAAAGCACACGGACAGGATACCACAAGGAATGCTAGTGCTCTATATATCCAATCACTAAAAGTCGCCCCGTCTATAACAAGAGGCGGTATAATAGCTAGAAAAACTGCAATTATAACCACAACTGGTGTATAATATCTCGCAAACTTAGTAATAAATTGTTCTGAATTGGATTTTTTACTACTTGCATTTTCAACTAAATCAAGAATCTTACTTACAGTAGATTCTCCATATTCTTTAGTAACTTCTGCAGTAATAACTCCATTAATATTAATGCATCCACTTAAAATTTCATGTCCCACTTCTACCTCACGTGGAACAGACTCACCTGTAAGTGCTGATGTATCAACCATTGAATTTCCCTCAATTACCTTACCATCAAGCGGAACTCTCTCCCCTGGTTTAATTACAATAATATCACCAATTTGTACTTCATCAGGGTCAATTTTTATAACTTCATCGCCCCTTTTAACATTTGCATAATCTGGTCGTATGTCCATAGCATCTGCGATTGACCTTCTTGACTTATCAACTGCGTAACTTTGGAATAGCTCTCCAACTTGATAAAATAGCATAACTGCAATACCTTCTGGATACTCACCGATTAAAAATGCTCCAATTGTGGCGACGCTCATTAAAAAATTCTCATCAAAAACTTTACCTCTAAGAATATTTGTAACAGCTCTTTTTACAATATCTCCACCTGCAATAATATAACTGATTACAAACATAGCAATCTGCAACCATTCAATATTATTAATTAGCAGTGCTACAATAAATACTAATGCAGCAATAATTATTCTCCATAAACGTTTTTTCATGCTACCTCAACTCCTTTAAGCCTTTTTCATGATAACATGTGACTCAATATCTTTAACGACTTTTTCTGCTTCTTCTATAATTGTAGGCATTTTTTCATCTTCACCTTCAATAACAAGTTTTTGTGTCATAAAGTTTACAGTGGCTTCCTTCACACCATCAAGCTCATTAATAGCCCTCTCCATTTTTGCTGCACAATTTGCACACTCTAAACCTTCAAGTTTAAATCTCTTTTTCATTTTAATTCCTCCTAAATATTATTATTATATATTTCACGTTTTATCTTATTTTTTTTCTGCTAATTTTTAAATACCTAATTTGTCTGTAGACATAGATTAG
>JAVWJE010000112.1:1293-4547 GCA_036639135.1 Carnobacterium sp.
TAAAGTACTTCCCTCATGAATGATTACACTGATTGCAATATCAGTTAGCCCTAACAAACTAACTATAACTAAAAAGACAACAACTGCCATTGAAAAAACAATGTTTTGCCAAATAACACGATTCATTTTTTTAGAAATTTTATGTGACTGTGTTAATCTAGTTAAATTGTTCTGCATTAAAACCAAATCGGATACTTCTACTGCCACATCAGTACCATCTCCCATAGCAATACCAACATCTGCATTAACAAGAGCTGGAGCATCGTTCACACCATCTCCGACCATAGCGGTCACACCATATTTTCCATTTTGTTCATCTATGATTCTAGATTTATCTTCAGGCATGACATTAGCGATAATTTCATCAATTCCTAATTGTTCACCCACAGCTTTTCCTGTCATTTCCGAATCACCAGTAATTAAAGTAGTGTGTATACCAAGTTTCTTAAAGTAATCAATTGTAGCTCTTGCATGCTCATTCGGAATATCCATTAGAGCTATAAGTCCAATAACTTCTTCATTTTCTGCTACGTATACTACTGTCTTTCCTTCTGTTGCCCATTCATTATTTAAAAGGGTATACTCGTCAGAAACACCCTCAAAAGAGGTAGGTTTACCAATACGATAAGTCTTTTGATTATAATTTCCTGTTAAACCTATCCCAATTTGATTAGTAACTTCGATATCTATTTTATTTTTAGCTTCAAATTTTTCTAATATAGCATTTGCTAGTGGGTGATTAGATTCTTTTTCGAGAGCCACTATAATATCGATAATTTTCTCTTCATTCACATAATCGGCAAAATAATAATTTGTTACTTCAGGTTTCCCATTAGTAAGGGTTCCTGTTTTATCGAAAGCAATTGCATCTATATTCGCAAATTGTGATAGGTAAGTGCTTCCTTTTGAAAGAACTCCTTTTTTAGCTAGGTTAGAAGTTGCTGACAAAGTTACTGATACAGTAGCTGCTGCCAAGGCACAAGGGGAAGCTGCGACTAAAAGCACTAGTCCTCTATAAATACTTTCCGACCATGTCAAATCAAATAGAATAGGAGAAAGTACCATTACTAAAGGTATTACGACCAAAACTAAAGTAACATATTTAGGTTCAAACTTTTGAATAATACTAGCTGCTTTCGTCTGATTATCTTGGTTTTGATTAACTAATTGTAATATTTTCGAGAAGACCGTATCTTTGTTTTCTTTAGTGACTTCCATAATAAAAGTACCTGTTCCATTAATCGTACTCCCAAAAACCCCATCACCTTTAGACTTCTCTTTCGGTATACTTTCACCATTAATAGAAGATTCATCAATTGAGGTAGTGCCAGATAAAATCACTCCATCAATGGGTACTTGATCACCGTTTAACACTTGGAGTTGATCTCCAACTTTTAATTCACTAACATCAACGATTTTTGTGTTTCCGTCGGCCATGATTAGTCTAGCTGTCGTGGGATTCATTTCGAGTAATTTAGTAATTTCTCTTCTGCTTCTTCCTTCAGCATAATCTTCAAGAAAATGCGCACCACAAAAAATAAGAATCAATAACGTTCCTTCCCAAAAATCCCCCATCAGAGAAGCGCCAAGTGCCGCTAAGCCCATTAAAATATGAGAGTTAGGTGTAAATCTCCGTTGTTTTTTTGTGTTCTCTACAGTTTCGCCTATTCCTTCAAGAACAATGACGTGAAAACCAGCGCTCACCGACGCAATAGAAAATAAAATGTTTTTTAATAACGAATATTCATCATTTAAAAATAATGCAGTAAGTGCCAATGCTAAACCAATAAAATACAAAACAACTGGCATTTTCCCATGATCATGGCTATGGCTTTCCTGTGATTGTTGTTCTTTAATCTTTTTCATTTCTATCATCATCCTCCTGATTCCGCTCCTCGTTGATATGAATTAAACCTTGGTCAAATATTTGTCTTACATGTTCATCAACTAAGGAATAATATACTACTTTGCCTTCTCTTCTATTTTTCACTAAGTTAGTTTGCTTTAAGACTCTCAGTTGATGAGAAATTGCTGATTGTGTCATGTCAAGTAATACAGCGATATCACAAACGCACATTTCAGATTCATTTAAAGCCCATAGTATCCTGATTCGTGTTAGATCCCCAAATACTTTAAATAATTGCGCTAAATCATAAAGGCTTTCTTCTTGTGGCATTCTATCTCTAACCTGATTTACAATGTCCTCATGAATTACTTCACAGTCGCATTTTTCAGCTGATTGGATTTTATGTGCCATATTATCATCACCTTTCTCGCTACATATGAACACTTGAGTAAGTGTTCATATGTATTTTAATACCTTAGAATTAGATTGTCAATACATATTTTTTTCACACACAACGAAAAAGAACTCACAGCTTCCAAATTAAGAAAAACTGTGAGTTCTTTTTATATTTCTATCTCAGTACCAGATTTAAAGCATATTACAAAGTGGTCTTCATAGACGGTAACGTTCTGGATTATCTTCTTCACAAGCTTATCGTCATATTCTAAGGTGCGGAATTTGTTCTTGCGGATAAACTCTATCAGTTCATCGATTCGTTCATTCTCTCCACTGAGGGAGGCGTCCTCTACTAAAAGAGTCTGTCGCTTGTCTCGCAGCTCATCAATCTCATCTGCCAGGTATTCGTAGTCTTGGCCCTTATTAGCCAGCTTGATGAGTTCTTTTTGTTTTTCTTCAAGCAAGGTATTGATTTCTGAAATTTTATACTCCGTGTTTTCGCCAATCACTGCATGGATGTTTTCTTCCAGTGTTTTTATCATGTTATCGCCACCTGCAAGCAGCCTGTTAATCGCCGTCATTACTGCACCATAGAGTTCATCTTCTTTTACGGTACGGTTCTTACAGACTTCAGGTCCTTGCTCGATTCTAGTCACACATCGCCAGACAAATTCTTTTCTGCCGTGAATATTCCAATAGGTTCTTCTATAAATATCACCGCAATCCCCACAGAAGGTGATGGCACTTAAAGCGTACTTGCTACTATAGATTCGTTTGTTCTTGTTTTCACCTGTGTAGATATTACTTCTTCGATGAATTTCCTCCTGAGCCTGCAAGAATAGCTCCTTGGGAATGATTGCCTCATGGCTATTTTCAACATAATACTGGGGAAGATGTCCTTCATTCTTCACTCGTTTCTTAGTCAGGAAATCCACTGTTGTTGTTTTCTGTAAAAGAGCATCTCCGATGTATTTTTCGTTTTGAAGTATCTTCTTAACTGATTCTGGTCGCC
>JAVWJE010000113.1:0-4479 GCA_036639135.1 Carnobacterium sp.
GGTATAGCTCAGCTGGGAGAGTGTTTGGCTGGCAGCCAAAAGGTCAGGGGTTCGATCCCCCTTACTTCCATAAATTAAATCAGGAAGAAAAAACCACTAGAAACGGTTGTTTGATAAACAACTTTCTAGTGGTTTTTTGCTATCTAATTAAGACAAAATAGAAACATTTTCATCCAAGTGGAAAGGGTCCTCTTTATTAATATGATCATAGAACATAATCCCATTGATGTGATCAATTTCATGTTGAACAACGATAGCTGAATAATTTTTCAAACGAATTTTTTGTTCTTCTCCATTCAAATCCAAATAAGTCACCGTAATTCTAGTATGGCGAGGAACATATCCAGGGACATCGCGGTTAACAGAAAGGCATCCTTCACCTTCTGCTAGACAAGCGCTTTGGACAGAGTGGCTGACAACCTTTGGGTTAATCATAATAGAACTCAAAATAGGTTCACCTGTCTCATCATCATCATCAGCGTTAGGAATATGAACAGCAATCATTCTTTTTGAGATGTCTAATTGAGGAGCAGCTAATCCAACTCCAGCACGAAGTTGATACTGTTCTGCTAATTCGGCATCTTGGCTATTTTTTAAAAATTCTAACATTTCTTGTCCTAACGTTTTTAGTTCTTCACTAATAGGAAAAGCAATTTCCTCTGCAGGCGTTCGTAAAGTTGAGTTGCCTTCCAAGATAATATCTTTCATTGTAATCATTTGTATTTCACTCCTGTAAATAAATTTTCATTTTCCATAGATTGTTTTACTCATTATAGGGACGGTCATTATCAACTTTATAATTTTAACAGCTATTTAACTAAAATGCACGGCAAATTAATTTTAAGGATATTGAAACAAAGTCTTCATTTTCACTTCAAAATATGAGATAATCTGGAGCAACAAACAATACACTTGTTGATGGTTGAAGAAAGAAGGGGTAGACAGTATGCAAAAAGCAGCAGAATACATTGAAAGTACCTATGCAAATATACTGAAAAGAGATCCTGATCAAAAGGAATTTCTACAAGCGGTTAAAGAATTTATCGATAGTATTGAACCAGTATTTACTGCTCATCCTAAATTTATTCAACAAAATATCTTAGAACGAATGATAGAACCTGAAAGGATTATTCAATTTAAAATTCCTTGGATGACTGATCAAGGTGAAATGAAAGTAAATAGAGGATTTCGTGTTCAATTTAATTCTGCTATCGGACCTTATAAAGGTGGTCTTCGTTTTCACCCAAGTGTAAACCAAAGTATCGTTAAATTTCTTGGGTTTGAACAAATTTTTAAAAATAGCTTAACTGGTCTACCTATAGGTGGTGGGAAAGGTGGCAGTGATTTTGATCCTAAAGGAAAAACGGATAATGAAATTATGCGTTTTTGTCAAAGTTTTATGACAGAATTACAACATTATATTGGACCGGATTTTGATATACCGGCTGGGGATATCGGTGTTGGAGCGAGAGAGATAGGTTATTTGTATGGACAATACAAACGTTTGAATGGATTTGAAGCAGGTGTTTTAACTGGTAAACCAATATCTCTAGGAGGGAGTCTTGGTAGAACGGAAGCAACAGGTTATGGCGTTGTCTACTTTACTGATAAAATGCTTCAGGATGTAGGTAAATCGTTTAAGAATAAAAAAGTAGTTGTTTCTGGTAGTGGAAATGTGGCTATTTACGCAATTCAAAAGGTTCATGAATTGGGTGGGAAGGTTATCGCTTGTTCAGATTCTAATGGATACATCTGGGATTCCGCTGGAATTGATTATGCTACAATTAAACAATTAAAAGAAGTAGAGAGAAAAAGAATTTCTGAATACGTTCACCATCACCCAAAAGCTTATTATTATGAAGGAAGCATATGGGATATAGAAAAGAAATATCAAGTGGCGCTACCATGCGCAACTCAAAATGAAATAGATGGAAACAATGCAAAGAAAATGATTTCAAAAGGAGTTATAGCAGTTGCTGAAGGAGCGAATATGCCTTCAAATCTTGAAGCCATTGCTGTTTATCAAGAAGCTCAAATTTTATACGCACCAGGTAAAGCAGCAAATGCTGGCGGAGTAGCTGTTTCCGCTCTAGAGATGTCTCAAAATAGTCAGCGACTGAGTTGGTCATTTGAAGAAGTAGACGAAAAATTAAAAAATATTATGGAGTCTATTTATATAGAAGTAAGAGACACTGCTAAAACTTATCATATGCCTGGTAATTTTGTAGCAGGTGCAAATATTGCAGGATTTATAAAAGTTGCTCAATCAATGATTAGTCAAGGACTTGTATAAAAAGAAAGAAACAGATTTTAAAATCTGTTTCTTTCTTTTTATAGATTTAATTAATAAATTTTGTCTGAAAAAAGAAATAAAATAAACTAAATGAGAAAATTCTAATTGTTTATTTGACTTGTGAATAAAAAGACATGCTTTGAAACGGATTTTTCTTGTGCTAAATGTAATACAGTTATTTTTAAATTATATAACAGTTTTAACTTAGATTTATCAATTTTTATGGGCATTGTTTTTAAAAATAGGCATTACATATGAAAAAAAAGCCATAAAATAAATAGTGAAATTATTCACGACTCTTTTAAAAAAAATGATTTTAAGTGAAAAACGCTGACATTAAAGTTTTCGACGCTTGAAAAGCGTTGATATGCTTGCGTAAATAAAGAAAAAGTGGTAAATTTAATTAGCAAACAGATTGCACTAATACAGTTTGTCTAACTGTATAAAACAGAACTTTATAAAAATCAGAATGTAAAAAGAGAGGAATGGTTTAAAAATGGCTAACAAGAAACAACCTGTAGATTTCGAAGCATTGTTAAGCACTGTTGATGCAGCTTTCCCAATGGTACAAATTTTAGATAAGGATGGTAAAGTTGTTAATAAAGACATCATGCCGGATCTATCAGATGATGAATTAGTGAAATTAATGGAGAAAATGGTTTGGTCTCGTATTTTACATGAACGCTCAATGGCTTTAGCTCGTCAAGGACGTTTAGGTTTCTATGCTCCAACTGCTGGACAAGAAGCATCTCAAATGGCAAGTCACTTTGCATTTGAAAAAGAAGATGAATTATTCCCAGGATACCGTGATGTTCCTCAATTGATTCAACATGGGTTACCTGTTTATAAAGCTTTCTTATGGTCTCGCGGACACGATGTAGGAAATCACTATCCTGAAGACCTACACGCTATGCCACCTCAAATTATTATTGGTGCTCAAATTATTCAAGCTGCAGGAGCAGGAATTGGCTTGAAAAAACGTGGTAAACCAAATGTAGCATTCACTTACACTGGTGATGGCGGTTCATCACAAGGAGATTTTTATGAAGGATTAAACTTTGCGGGTGTTTATAAAGCCCCAGTAGTTTTCTTTATTCAAAATAATGGTTATGCAATCTCAACTCCACGTCATAAACAAACAGCAGCTACTACATTAGCTCAAAAAGCAGTTGCAGCAGGAATCCCAGGGATTCAAGTTGATGGTATGGATCCGTTAGCTGTTTACGCAGTAACAAAACAAGCAAGAGAATGGGCAGTTGCAGGAAACGGTCCTGTATTAATTGAAACTGTAACATCTCGTTTTGGTCCTCACTCAACTTCTGGAGATGACCCAACACGCTACCGTGACCAAGAAAGTTTTGACTACTGGGAACAACGCGATCCACTAATCCGTTTCCGTAACTTCTTAACTGAAAAAGGTCTATGGACTGAAGAAAAAGAACAAGCTTTAATTGAACAAACTCAAGAAGAAATCAAAGCATCAGCTAAAGAAGCTGACCAAGTACCTAAACAAAAAGTTTCTGACTTTTTGAAAAATATGTACGAAGAGCCTACGCAAGTGATTAAAGAGCAAATTGCGACTTTTGAAGCAAAGGAGAGTAAATAAACATGGCACAAAAAACAATGATCCAAGCAATTACTGAAGCGCTTGAACAAGAAATGGAACGCGATGAAGATATTTTAGTTTTTGGAGAAGATGTTGGTAAAAACGGTGGAGTATTCCGTGCAACTGCAGGTCTTCAAGAGAAATTCGGCGAAGAGAGAGTTTCTGATACACCTCTTGCTGAATCAGGCATTGGTGGTATGGCTATTGGTTTAGCTTTACAAGGTTTCCGTCCAGTTCCAGAGATTCAATTTATCGGATTTATTTTTGAAGTTTTAGACTCAATTGCTGGCCAAGCTGCGCGTACTCGTTACCGCATGAGCAGTACACGTAGTCTACCAATCACAATTCGTATGCCTTTTGGTGGTGGAGTTCATACACCAGAAATGCACTCAGATAACTTAGAAGGTTTAATGGCACAATCACCAGGTTTGAAAGTTGTTATTCCTTCAAACCCTTATGATGCAAAAGGCTTATTGATTTCAGCTCTTCGTGATAACGACCCTGTCGTGTTTATCGAACACATGAAATTATACCGTTCATTCCGTGATGAGGTACCGGAAGAGTCTTACACTATTCCATT
>JAVWJE010000114.1:0-4467 GCA_036639135.1 Carnobacterium sp.
AAGCTAGTTTACCATTCAAGGATACCAACGTCATGGGGCTTTAGCCCTAAGGCTCTTTCGGACTATCTGCCGAATTCAAGCTACCTTTATGTTGTCTTTTGAGCAAATTGGCTTTGATAAATTTCGGCGTATTCACCTTCAAAATCTATTAACTCTTGATGGCTACCAGATTCAATAATTGCTCCATTATCCATAACCAAAATTCGGTGGGCATCATAAATTGTTGAAAGACGGTGAGCAACTATAAAGCTTGTTCTCCCATTCATTAAACCTTTCATAGCTTGTTGAATCAATAACTCTGTTCGGCTATCAACATTTGATGTCGCTTCATCCAAAATTAAAATTTCTGGATTAGATACAAAGGCCCGAGCAATTGTAATCAATTGTTTTTGGCCTTGAGAAATATTACTAGCCTCTTCATTTAATACTGTTTGATATCCATCAGGTAATTTTTGAATAAACTCAGCTGCATAAACCTCTTCTACACTAGCATTTGGATTACCATATTGAATATTTTCAAAAATTGTACCAGAAAACAACCATGTATCTTGCAATACCATACCTAACTTTTTCCGAAGTTTATGCTGACTATGATTTCGAATATCCATTCCATCAATCCGAATCCCCCCCTCTTGAATTTCATAAAATCGTTCGAGTAAATGAATAAAAGTTGATTTACCAGCTCCAGTGTGACCAACAATTGCAATCGTTTCTCCATTTTCAACCGTTAAATTAAATTCTTCCATTAAAGGGTTTCCATCATAACCAAATGTAACCTCATCAAAAATAACTTGTCCTTGTTCAGTAGCATTGTTTTTAAACTCAGTTTCATAAACAGTCATTTCCTCTGCATCCAACACCTCAAAAACACGCTCAGCAGACGCAACAGCTGAAAGAAGTGAATTCCAAATTTGACCAGATTGAGTTAAAGGTCTAGAAAATTGTCCCGAATATTGTAAAAATGCCTGCATATTCCCAATAGTCAGATTTCCTGAAATGACTTTCAAACCACCAAAGACGGCTAATACGACATAAATAATATTCTGTACAAACATTAAACTTGGCATCATTGAACCACCAAAAAATTGAGCTCGCCAGCCAGATTCAATCATTTCCGCATTTGTTTTTTCAAATTTCTCCAACTCACTTGCTTCAGT
Organism: Carnobacterium sp.; assembly: GCA_036639135.1. Classification (GTDB taxonomy): domain Bacteria; phylum Bacillota; class Bacilli; order Lactobacillales; family Carnobacteriaceae; genus Carnobacterium_A. Next base: position 1,158 of record JAVWJE010000114.1, read on the forward strand.
ATTAAAATTTTTGACTACTGTAAAGCCTTGGTAACTTTCTTCAATTTGATTGTTCAAATTTCCTTGTAGATGCATAAATTTTTTATTATTTCTTTGAGTATGAGGAGTCAGCACCTTCATAATCAGAAGACTGATTGGAATCATTATTCCAGCTAACAATGTCAACTGCCAACTAATAGAGAACATGATAGTAATTACCCCAACAAACAAGATAATACTAGAAATGAATTCAGTCACACCAGATTGAAGAGCTGTGGCAATATTATCTAAATCATTAACCGCAATCGACATTAAATTTCCATTAGGATGCTTGTCAAAATATGAAATCGGTAATCGATTCATTTTTTTCTTGAGTTCATTTCTAAGGCTAAAGCTAATTCGTTGCGAAATGACTAACATGATTCTTTGTTGAAAAAAACTAGCACCAAACACACCTAGATAAAGTAAACCAATCCAGCAAAGCAGTTGAAAAAGATTTGTAAAATTAATTCCAGTCGGTTTTGATAAGCCAGTTACTATTTCCGTGGTTGCATTTCCCAATAACTTCGGTGTAATTACTTCCATTATCGTTCCAGCAATTGCTAAACATAATGTTAAAATCAGCAACCAGCTCTTAGTATCCATATAACTTACTAAACGTTTAATTGTTGCTCCCATTGTGTTTTTCTCTTCCTTCTTCATGCTACATCCTCCTTGGCTACTTGCGAGCGAATAATTTCTTGATAGACATGATTTGTCGCTTCCAACTCACTATGAGTTCCTAGGCCAGAAACTTCGCCTTGATCTAGCACAAGAATACAATCAGCATCTATAATTGTATTTAACCGTTGAGCAACAATTAAAGTAACTTTGTCTTTTAATTTTTCTTTCAATGCAGTACGAATAGCTAAATCCGTTTTAAAATCCAATGCGGAAAATGAATCATCAAAAATATAAATCTCCGCTTCTTTTAAAAGTGTCCTAGCAATACATAAACGTTGCTTTTGACCACCAGAAAAATTGCCACCAGCTTTCTCAACAGGGCTGTCTAAACCATTGGATAACTTTCTAACAAATTCTGCTGCCGAGGCATTTTCTAAAACTTCCCAGAGCTCAGCATCTGTTGCTGTCGCTTTTGCTCGTAATAAATTAGAACGAATGGTTCCTTGAAATAAAATTGCCTTTTGAGAAGTGATACTAACTGCTTGACTTAATTTTTCCTTCACTACAGAAGAAATCACTGTTCCCCCTATGGTTATGCTTCCAGAATCAACTTCATACATGCGTGAAATGAGTTCAATTAATGTAGATTTCCCATCACCTGTCCCACCTACAATTGCTAATGTTTCCCCAGCCTTAACAGAAAAACTAATATCATTTAAGACTTTTTTAGCTGCTCCATAATAACGAAAATCAACATGTTTAAAACTTAATTCACCAGCTAAAACTTGAGAAGTCATGTTATCTGTTTCAACAATTGATAATGGTTTCTCCATCACTTCAGCAATGCGCTTAGCAGATACTTGACCTTTGGGAACCGTTAAGATGACTGTTGCTAAAAGACTAAAGCCTAATAAAATTTGCATCGCATAATTCATGACAGCTATCAAGGTTCCAATTTCAGTTCCTCCACTAGCAATATCATGTCCTCCTACCCATATAATCACAATCGTCGTCAAATTCATCAATAACGTTACAAAAGGCATAAAAACACTCATGATTGTTCCAGCATTAATCGCCATATCTGTATAAATTTGATTGTTATTTTCATATTTATTCACTTCATACTCTTCTTTATTAAAAGCACGAATAATTTTAACTCCTGTTAGTCCTTCTCTAAATGTTAAATTTAATTTGTCTAATTGTTTTTGCATTTTTTCATAAAGTGGGCTAGCAAATTTATAAACTACCAAAGCAATCACGAACATTAATGGGATAACAGCAATAAAAATCAATGATAATTTTGGACTTAGCAAATAGGTTAAAATAATTCCACCTACCAAATATAAAGGCGCCAGAACTAAAAATTTCAAGAACATTGAAACAAGACCTTGGACTTGATTCACATCAGTTGTATTTCTAGTAATTAGACCAGCTGCTCCAAAATCATCATATTCTCTTTTCGAAAAAGTTAACACCTTGCTATATATTTCTGAACGCAACTGACCACCTAATTTATTTGCGATTTTAGTTGACGTATAGGTGTTGATTAATGCGGCCACAAAACTAATCAATGCAAAAACTAACATCAGCCCTCCTTGTCTCCATATATAGGGGATATCCCCTTTCAAAATACCTAAATTGACAATATCTGCCGTCAGGTAAGGTAAATATAAATTACAAAAAATTTGAATTAGTAAAAAGCCTAATGCTACTGATACTGCTGGTAAAGAAAGTTTTTTCATTATTTTAATCATTTGTTTTCTCCTTTGTACTAAAAAAATAATTATCATTTTTGATTAACCAAATTAAGACAGGTACCTGACAAATATGAATTATAAAGGTACCTGTCTAAAATGTCAACACTCTTTTTTTCTTTTTTATTTCTTACTTGACAAATTAGAAAGGTACCCTTATCATTAAACTTATCAAGCTAGTTTTTTTGAAAACACACTCTCTCTAAAAATTAGACTAAATAGGAGGAACCCTAATGAATACAGAAAATAAGGACGAACAATCTAATCCTGTTAACTTACCTGAACAGTTTTTAAAACTAGAGTCTTTACTTCATCGTCATTTTGAAAAAATGCGCCATGGAAATGAACCTTTTGGTAATCCACATAAAGGGCAAGGGCGAGTCCTATCTCTACTCAAACTTCAGCCCGTTACTACTCAAAAAGAACTTTCTTTTTTATTAGATATGCGTCCCCAATCGCTAGGTGAATTGCTTAGTAAACTTGAAATTAAAGGCTATATAACTAGAAAACCTTCTGAAGCAGATCGTCGTATTTTAACAATTAAACTAACTGAACTGGGGACAGAGGTAGCGGATAAACTCGATACCAATCAAACTCAGCAAACTGTTTTTGATAGCCTTTCAAAAAACGAGCAAACACAATTAGGGACTATTATGGATAAATTAATTAAGGAACTAGAAAAAGAAATTCCGCAACAAAATGATCGACTAAATCGTGGCAGAAGACTCTTTGGTGGTGGTAAACCTGATTTTAATTCGCATGAAGGTGATCCTAGAGGAGCTCAATTTTTCGGTGGGCGTCCAGAATTTGGTGGACGTAGATTCGATTCAAAAGCACCAGAAGGTTTTGATCCGAGAGGCGGATTCCCCTTTGATCCAACTAATTTCCCTGAAAAAGAAGAATTTGATTCAAAT
>JAVWJE010000115.1:0-4379 GCA_036639135.1 Carnobacterium sp.
ATTATACGAACAAACGTTCTCTTAGTAAAGAGAATTCTATTAAATAAGGCTGAAATTATATTTATTTCAAACTTTGAAGAAGTCTATTTAATGATACATTTATTGTTTTAATGTTACTAACAGATCATTTTCATAGTGTTTTAACGGTTACTTTTCTTTGTAATATCCTTGCTTCTTTAACGCTAAAGGTCGTACTATCACTGTGCTGCACTTTACTAGCTGCACAAGCACTGGCAAAAGCTAAGGTTTCAGTCAATGGTCTATTCAATGATAAACCGGATAAAAAGGCTCCTACAAAACAATCACCCGCTCCGGTGTCATTTACTGATATAACTCTAGGTGTTGTAACCTGATAAAAGTTTCCCGCATGACTACAAATACTGCCTTCACTTCCTTGAGAAACAACAACATACTCCACTTGCTGTGCTAAATCTTTTAAGTTATCTAACGTGGTATTCTCTGAAGAAATAAGTTCTTGGATTTCAAATCGATTGGGTTTAATAAAATCAACATTCATCTCTACTGCTTTTTTTAGTGCTTCTCCTGATAAATCACAAGCAATAAAGCAGCCAATCTTTTTTAATAAGTTTAATAATTCTTCCAAGTCTCCCAATTTGTATCCTGGCGGTAGTGAACCCGCAATCAATACGATATCAGTTTTTTCCACTTTTCTTTCTATTTGCTCATTTAATAATTCTATGTCGTAGCTTGTTATTTGAAATCCTCTTTCTGTAATCAGAGTACTTCCACTAGTATTTGCTTCTAAAATAACATAACTTTCCCTTGTAGGTTTACCGTAGACATCAACTAAGTCGTGATTGATTCCTTTTTCTACTAGAATTTTTTCTAATTGGCTTTTATTGGTTGTTCCACAAAAACCAAGAGCTTGGTTTTTTACACCTAACCGACTCATTGCGTAAGAACCATGATGTCCTTTTCCACCTAAATCATACGTAATTTTTTGAAGACGATTATTCTTTTCTTTTACTAGTGATCCTTCAAGAAATAACAAACGATCAATAGCAGGGTTCAATGTAATTGTATAAATCATTTTTGCATCTCCTTTTTTCTGAATGTTTTATTTATTGTATCATTTTAAAAAAAACCTTACATTGATTTGCCTTTAAAAAATCCATTTTAAATGAAGAATAAATCTTTCCTTGGTGTACTTCCTGCTAGAGTAACACTCTCTAAACCACACACTATTTTAATAATTGGTATCCTCCTAAAACTTCATTCTAAACATATACCAATATAAAAGTCTTTCAATAAAACAGTTGACATTCTAGTTTATTAATCATATTATTATCCTGTTATTAAAAAAAAGAGGATTTTTATGTCTATACCAATTATTTTACCACTCTTCTGGTATAGGTGTATTCTGATTAGACCAGCTGATTTACTGCTTACCTCATTTAAGTTAAATAAATAGAAAGAAGGATACGTTGATGTGTGGAATTGTAGGATATATCGGGAACAAAGATGCTAAAGCTATTTTATTGCAAGGTTTAGAAAAATTAGAGTATCGAGGTTATGATTCTTCAGGTATTTTTGTCATGGACGAAAACAAAAAAGGTCATTTGTTTAAAGAAAAAGGCAGAATCTCTGATTTAAAAAGGATCATTGAAACAGATACATTCTGCACTGCTGGAATTGGGCATACACGTTGGGCAACTCACGGCCGGCCAAGCGTCAAAAACGCTCACCCTCATCAAGCAACTAATCAGCGTTTCACCATTGTACATAATGGTGTGATAGAAAATTTCCAAAAGATCAGAGATACTTATCTAACAGATGTAACTTTATCAAGTGATACCGATACGGAAGTTATTGTTCAGCTTATTGCTTACTTTGTTGAAAAGGAACAATTATCTCCTTTTAGGGCTTTCAAAAAAGCTACTAGTAAATTAAAAGGTTCTTATGCACTAGCTTTAATGGATAGTCAACAACCGGACAGGATTTATGCCGCTAAAAATAAAAGTCCTTTATTGGTGGGTAAAGGTGACGGGTTTAATGCTCTTTGCAGTGACGCTATGGCAATGATTCAAGAAACCGATCAATTTATTGAACTAATGGATGGCGAATTTATTTCTTTGACTCGAAATGATATTAAAATAGAAACTCAAGAAGGAATTAGTATTAATCGCGCATCCTTTACAGCAGAGGTAAAGTTAGATGAACTAGATTTAGGTACTTATCCTTATTACATGGCAAAAGAAATTGATGAACAACCAGCTGTTCTCAGAAAAATTATTCAAGCCTATCAAAATAATCAAGGACAGTTTCAATTAGATGAAATGATTATCAACAGGATACAAAATAGCGATCGTGTCTATATCATCGCTTGTGGAACAAGTTACAATGCAGGATGGGTAGGAAAACACCTATTAGAAAAATTAGCGCATATCCCAACTGAGGTTCACTTAGCTAGTGAGTTCGGTCATAATATGCCCATCTTAACGAAAAAACCCTTCTTTATCTTCTTATCACAAAGTGGTGAAACTGCTGATAGTAGGCAAGTATTGGTTAAAACTAATGCTATGGAGTTCCCTTCATTAACCTTGACCAATGTAGCTGGGTCTACTTTATCCAGAGAAGCTGACTTTACTTTATTGCTTCATGCTGGGCCTGAAATTGCTGTCGCTTCAACAAAAGCTTACACTGCTCAGATCACTGTTTTAGCAGCGTTAGCTGAAGTGCTTGCTAAAGAAAGTGGGTTAATCAAAACTAGCAATATGGCTCATGAAATCGGGATTATTGCTACAGGAATGGAACGCATCCTTTCTGAAAAAGCCTATATTGAAAAATTAGCAACAGATTATCTAAGTACCAGTCGCAATGCTTTTTATATTGGACGAGGAGTTGATTACTACGTTGCAATGGAAGCTTCATTAAAATTAAAAGAAGTATCTTATGTCCAAACAGAAGGCTTTGCTGCTGGAGAATTAAAACACGGTACAATTGCTTTAATAGAAGAAAACACTCCTGTAATAGCTATCATTACAGATAATGAAATAGCAGGACTTACTAGAGGAAATGTACAAGAAGTCAAAGCTCGCGGAGCTCATGCTTTAGTTATCGCAATGGAAGGACTACAAGAAAAGAATGACCAATTTGTCTTGCCAGAAGTTCATCCACTTCTCACTCCATTAGTTAGCGTAGTGCCAACTCAATTATTAGCCTACTACACTAGTTTACATCGCGGCAATGACGTTGATAAACCAAGAAACCTAGCAAAAAGTGTTACTGTAGAATAGGCAACTAAAAAGGAGCCAACATCTCATATGTTTGGCTCCTTTTATTTGCGTACAGAATCAACTAAGATTAATAGAAATAACCTCGTCATGTTTTGTCCCTCTAAGTTTCACTGTTTCTGGTTTTAATTGTAACACGATAATATTAGGATCTTCTTTACCATCAAAAATAATATTCATATAAGGACTCCATAAATGTTCAATCAATGATTGATCTTCTGTTAGAGTTAACTCTCCTTCTATTTCTACATACTCTTTATTTAATAACCCTTCTTCATAACCAAGTAAAACAAAAGCATTGGGATTATCTTCTATTTCTTCTACTTTCCCTGTTCTTTTATCTGTGAGTGTATATAAAATAAACCCTTCATTAAAAAACGTCATATAGTATGATTTGGGTTTATTACCAGCAACTGTCGACAAAACACCGATTTTATTTTTAGATATAATCTTAAGAGCTTTCTCTCTCTCATCTGCCATTTTGACACCTCCACTTTAGTTAAATCCATTATCACATAATCCTATTTCGCTCGCAATGAATACGCTTTCCTTTAAATTCAATATAAAAAATCTCTTTCCTAAAAAAAGGGAAGAGATTTCATACTTGTCACTTTACTTAACCGATTCTTTTGGGACAGCATCATCTACACGTTTACCAACGAAATAAACAACAGCAATTGTCACAAGTAAAGCTATCGGCATTACGATCCAAACGGATATACCTAACCCAACAGGAATAAAACCGAATAAAACCGAAATAGCTCCAACTACCAAAGCATACAACAATTGAGTCTTAACATGGTCTAAATGATCTACACCAGCTCCCATTGAAGATAAAATGGTTGTATCAGAAATTGGTGAACAATGGTCTCCAAAAATTGCCCCGGTTAGAACAGCACCAGAGGTCATAATAATAAATTCTGGATCCGGTGATAAGGCAGCTGCCAAAGGAATGGCTAACGGCATTAAAATACCCATCGTTCCATAAGATGTTCCTGTAGCAAATGAGGTTACTGCTCCTAAAATAAAAATGATTGCTGGCAATAAAAATACAGGCATAGAATCAGATAATAAAGAGACTAAAAACTCCGCTGTTCCTAATTCACCTATCACCGTACTTAATGA
>JAVWJE010000116.1:0-1116 GCA_036639135.1 Carnobacterium sp.
TCCCAGCAACATCCTTGCCCATCTTCATAAAGAAGCTACCATATAAAGGACCAGAAGCTCCTCCGATTTTACCTAACAGAGCCATTCCTACTTTTTTCAAAAATGTAGTGATATCTTCAGATGCCTCATCAAAATCATTTAGTTTTTTTGTTACTTCACGAAAACCGATACTCATATTTATACCGTGATCACCATCACCAATATCAGAATCCAGTTCAGTTAAATGATCACGCTCTTTTTCAATTAATTTTGTAATATTTATAATGCTTTTTTTAAAAAAGTCTCTATCTAGAACTACAGTCATCTCTTAACCCTCTTTCTTTTAATTTAACTTACTGCATTCTCAAAGAAATCCTTTTTAAAAATTTCTTTGAGAACGCATAACATTTAGATTACTTTAAAATATGGTGTATCACATGGAGTGTTTAGCAAATCTTTTAATTCACTATCCAGGCGAACCAATGTCACTGACATACCAATCATATCCATAGAAGTAGCATAGTTCCCTACCAAGGGTTTACTGATTTTAATTCCCTTTTCTTCTAGCACTTGATCAACCCGGCGGTAACAGATGTATTGATCCATTAAAGGCAATCCGCCTAAACCATTAATTAATACTTGAACTTCTTCACCTTCAACTAACTGTGATTCTTCTAAAATATGTCCTAACAGCTCATCAACTACTTCATCTGCCGGTTTTAACTTGCTTCTTTCAATACCTGGTTCACCATGAATCCCCATTCCAACTTCCATCTCGCCTTCATCCATTTGAAAAATGGTCTTACCCGTTACTGGCAAGGTTGCTGAAGACAGTGCTACTCCCATCGAAAATGTATTTCGATTAGCTTTTTCAGCTGCTGCCTTAACAGCATCTAAATCTAATCCTTTAGCTGCTGCTGAAGCTGCTGCTTTAAAGACAATTAAATCTCCAGCAACTCCTCTGCGATCTTCATAATTTTTAGAAGAATAGATATCATCCTTAACTGTCACTGTTTCAACTCTTATTCCATCTTCAGCTGCCATTTCAGCGCCCATATCAAAATTCATTACATCACCAGCATAGTTTCCGTATAAGTATAAACAACCTTTGCCGCTATCTACAGCTTTCACTGCGTT
>JAVWJE010000116.1:1126-4334 GCA_036639135.1 Carnobacterium sp.
GAGAAGTATTGACATTTCCAACCACTGCAGCATCGCCAAAATCTTTTCCAACGTAACCTAAAAATAATGGCTCATGTCCAGATCCTCCACCAAGAATAATTCGGACTCTTGGTTCTTTGCTCATTACAGTACTTAAAACTACACGATCATCATTGGGATCTAGTTTGACATAATCACCATGTACCTTTGTATACCCTTCTAGCATTTCTTCCACTACATCGTAACCATCATTAACTAATCGTCTCATCACTTTTCCTCCTAGTAGATATAATTAAATTATTTGATTGTATTTCCACCATCTATTACAATATTTTCGCCGGTTATTAAGTTAGTGGCATCGCTTGCTAAGAATAAAGCTACAGCAGCAACTTCTTCTGGGTATCCAAAACGACCTAATGGGATTTCTTTTTTAGCTTTTTCCCCTTTTTCTCCTGCCCATGCTTTTTTGCCTAATTCAGTCAAAATAACAGTTGGAGATATAGCGTTTACATTAATATCGAATTCTGCCCACTCCATAGCTAATACTTTTGTCATACCAATAATTCCAGCTTTAGTAGCTCCATAAGCAACATGGTTATCCAACGCAATAAGCGCAGCTTGAGAAGCCATATTAATAATTTTTCCTCCATTGTGGGAATCTATCATTTTTTGCCCAACTTTTTGACACATTTTAAAAGTTCCAGTTAGATTAATATCTATTGTTTTTTGCCAATATTCTTCTGAAATATTTTCTGCATCATCTAATAGAGCTATACCCGCACAATTCACTAAAATATCAATTTTTTTATAATGGCTAAGCACTTCTGAAACGGCATGGTCCATGCTCTCATTATCGGTTATATCACACGATACACCCATTGCTTTAGTTGAATCTATCTCTTTCGCTATCTCCTTAACATCCTCTTTTAAATCAAACAGTACAACTTTAGCACCTTTTTTAACAAACAATTCTGCAACAGCATACCCTATACCGCTTGCTCCTCCTGTTATAATTGCTACTCTATCTGTAATATTAAAATTTTCATCATATCCTGTGTATTTCAAAAAAATTCCTCCTTTTTATGATTATTACTAATAAATGATAGACAAATATTTAAACATTGGCCATTTCTTTTAAAATGTCCTCGCGCGAACAATTAACGGAGGCTTGTACAGCTGCGGCAAATGAGCCTTCGACTAACGGAGCATCTACTAGGATAGTTTTTTCACTCAACTGATCATCTTCAATTAAATCCATCGCTGTTTCTGCACAAAGTATGGCACTGCCGATATCACCAAAAATCAGGATATCAGCAGCTTCTTCTAACTGATTAATACAATCTAAAATCATTAAACTATTTGTTCCTAAACGACCATCGCCCGTTCCTCCAGCAGAAAGGATTTTCACGTGAACAGAATCCCCAATCATTTCTTCAATCATTTCTTTTATTCCTTCGGTAATTTTTTCGCTATGAGATACTAGTATTATTCCTATCATTAAACTTCCTCCTAAATTCAAACATGTTGTTTAGCAGATTATGTTTTAATCTTTTTGACTATTTCCACAATTGATTGATAATTTTCCGGTTTATGTCCAAAACGACCTACAAAAACTCCATCAACGTTGTCATTGTCGATAATAGATTCAACATTATCTTTGCTCACAGAACCGCCGTAGATTATCCTGATTTTTTCTGCAGTTTTTCTTCCGAAAAAATCAGCTAATATTTCACGAATAATAGCATGAACTTGCGCAACATGATCTGTGCTTGCAGCATTTTCTGCTCCAATAGCCCACACAGGTTCATAAGCAATAATAATATTTTCCAATTTATCTGGTTCAATGTTTTTTAAATCTAAAAACAACTGCTTTTCAAGGAAATTTTTGATCCATTTAAAATCTGTTGTTTCTTTAGATTCACCTATACATACAACTGGTGTTAAATTTTTTTCTAAGGTTAAAGCAACTTTTTCAAAAATCAAATCATCAGATTCATGAAAGAAAGCTCTTCTTTCTGAATGACCTATTTCAACATAAGTGCCGCCCATTTCTATTAAGGATTCAATGGAAAACTCTCCTGTAAAAGCTCCATTTGCCATAGGAGCAATGTTTTGGCTCCCTAAGCCGATGTGACTATTTTTTAATTTCATAGCTGTTGGATAAAGAGTTCCTATTCCTGGGAATAAAAACTGTTCGACCTCACTAATGCCTCCTACTAATGAATCAATCTTTTCTGCAAATTCAGCAGCTTTTTGCAACGAGTTAAGATATAATTTCAAACTTATACCGACTACCGGTTTTCGTTTAGTCAATTATCAACCCTCCATAATCATTGTTCCAATATGCTTCATAATATGTTTATCTGTCTATAATTAAAGGTGGAGTAAATCGTATTCTCTTTACCCGCAGCTTGGGCCTGGACCGTTGCCATCAGAAATATGAGTATATTGGTGTTCCTTTTCAGTAATTTGATCAATTTTACGACCAGAGTTCCCACCTTGGAAAGTATTGCTAAGGTACTCTTTAGTTAGTAATTTCATCACATCTACGCCAATAATTTTAGCGCCAAACGTAATAATTTGTGCATCGTTACTTAGTTGCGCTCTTTCTGCTGAATATGGGTCGTGAACTTGAGCAGCACGGATACCAGGAACTTTATTAGCTGCAATAGCCATCCCAATTCCAGTCCCACAAATTAAAATACCTCTTTCCACTTTTTTATCTAAAACACCTTGCGAGACTTTAAACGCAATACCAGGATAATCAACATCTTCTATTGAATAGCAACCATAATCCTCAACTTCATGTCCTAATGAATGAATATATTCTTTTAATTGTTCTTTCGCTTCAAAAGCATTGTGATCAGCACCAATTCCTATTTTCATTATTAACACCTCTTTATTTTTTTGGTAACGCTTTACATTTTTATGATAACGCTTTTATTGTCATATGTCAAAGTATTCTATCTATTTTCTTTCGTTTAATAAAAAAACGAAAATAAACGAAAATAAACATTGTTCTTTTTTTTTAGGTACGGTATACTTAATTCACTTATCTCCTAATTAGAAAATAAAAAATCTAATAAATAAAAAGGTGTGAATTTATGTATACTACTGAAAGACATAAAAAGATTTTAAATCTTTTAAACGAAAAAGGGTCAGTTTCCGTAAAAGAATTGAGTGATTTTTTAGATTTTTCGCCCGCTACCATTCGTTCAGATTTGAATTA
>JAVWJE010000117.1:0-4282 GCA_036639135.1 Carnobacterium sp.
AATGGATTTTGGTACAGGCGTTGTTAAAATAACACCAGCTCATGATCCTAATGACTTTGCGGTAGGGAACCGACATGACCTGCCTCGCACAAATGTAATGAATCCAGATGGAACAATGAATGAAATAACAGGTAAATATGCAGGCATGGATCGTTTTGAAGCTAGAAAAGCGGTTGTTACTGATTTAGAAGCGGAAGGTCGATTAGTAAAATTTGAAAAAATAACTCATAGTGTAGGGCATTCAGAAAGAACAGGGGTCATTGTTGAACCTCGTTTGTCTACTCAGTGGTTTGTTAATATGGAACCTCTTGCAAAAGAAGCGATAGAATTACAGAAAACGGAAGATAAAGTTAATTTTGTTCCTGAGCGTTTTGAAAATACCTATTTAAGCTGGATGGAAAATGTTCATGATTGGGTTATATCACGTCAACTATGGTGGGGACATAGAATACCTGCTTGGTATCATAAAGATAGTGGGGAACTTTATGTTGGGATGGAAGCACCTGAAGATAATGAAAATTGGGAACAGGACCCAGATGTCTTAGATACATGGTTTAGTTCTGCTTTATGGCCATTTTCAACAATGGGTTGGCCGGATGAAAACTCAGAAGATTTCAAACGTTACTTCCCTAATAATACATTAGTAACAGGCTATGATATTATCTTCTTTTGGGTTAGTCGTATGATTTTTCAAAGTCTTGAGTTTACTGGTAAGAAACCATTTAATGATGTGCTTATTCACGGGTTGATTCGTGATGAAGAAGGTCGCAAAATGAGTAAGTCTTTAGGCAATGGGATTGATCCAATGGAAGTGGTTGATAAGTATGGTGCTGATGCGCTACGTTGGTTCTTATCTAACGGTTCAGCACCTGGTCAAGATGTGCGATTTAGTTACGATAAAATGGATGCTTCTTGGAATTTCATCAATAAAATATGGAATGCAAGCCGTTTTGTGTTGATGAACATGGAAGATTTTACAGTTGAACAAATAGATTTAACTGGAGAAAAAACAATTGCAGATCGTTGGATTTTAACTAAGTTAAATAAAACAATTGAGAAAGTAACAGATTTATTTGAACGTTTTGAATTTGGTGAAGCCAATCGACACTTATATCACTTTATCTGGGATGATTTTTGTGACTGGTATATCGAAATGAGTAAAGAGGTTTTATTTAATGATGATGAAAAAGCTAAGCAAACGACAAGAAGCATCTTGGCTTATGTTTTAGACCAGACTCTTCGTTTATTGCATCCGGTTATGCCTTTTGTAACAGAAGAAATTTGGGGAAACATTCCACATGTTGGAGAATCATTAGTTGTTGCAGACTATCCGATTGTTCGCCCAGAATTATCGGACGAGGAAGCGACTGAAGGAATGGATGTATTAATGGAGTTGATTCGTTCTGTTCGTAATATTCGTTCAGAAGTAAATACTCCATTATCTAAGCCAGTCGAACTATTAATCAAAACAAATGATAATAAAGTTGAATTATTCTTAAAAAATAATACTTCCTATATTGAACGTTTTTGTAATCCTGAAAATCTGACTATCTCAAACACACTTAAAGCTCCTGAAACGGCTATGAGTGCCGTTATTACAGGTGCAGAGATTTTCCTTCCATTAGCAGGTTTAATTAATATTGACGAAGAGATTATTCGTTTACAAAAAGAACTAGCTAAGTGGTCTGATGAAGTTAAAAGGGTTAAAGGGAAGTTATCTAATGCTAAATTTGTCGATAATGCACCTGATGCTGTCGTAGAAGCCGAAAGAGAAAAAAAAGCAGAATATCTTGAAAAACAAAAAATTGTCTTAGAAAGAATTGAGACTTTAAAAACTCAATTATAATCAAATAGACTTGAAAAAAGTCTTTGCCTTTACTACTATGAAAGAAGGCAAAGACTTTTTTACTATTTATTATAAATTACTCTGTAAAAAAATGATGATTAGAAAGACGGGATGCAGCTAATGTTTAAAACTTACGAAGAAGCATTAAATTGGATACATGGCAGAAAAATCTTTGGAATGAAACCTGGATTGAAACGAATGGAATGGATGCTAGAAAAGTTAGGATCGCCACAAGAAAAGATAAAAGCTATTCATGTAGCTGGAACAAACGGGAAAGGCTCGACTGTTACATTTTTAAGAAATATGTTAGAAGCAAATGGTAAGATAGTTGGGACGTTTACATCTCCTTATATAGAGACTTTTAATGAACGGATTAGTGTGAATGGGAGTCCAATTTCGGATGAAGAAATCATCCGATTGGCTAATATAGTTTATCCTCTAGCATGCGAATTAGAAGAAACTGAATTAGATGGACCAACTGAGTTTGAAGTGATTACAACCATGATGTTTATCTACTTTGGTGAAGGTCATGCGGATGTAGTAGTAATTGAAGTTGGTTTAGGGGGCTTATTGGATTCAACAAATGTTGTAACTCCTATTGTTTCAGTTATAACAACTATTGGTTTAGATCATATGCAGATATTAGGAGAGTCACTTGTTGAGATTGCTTCGCAAAAAGCAGGAATCATTAAACCTAATGTCCCTGTTGTGGCGGGGAAGATACCTGAAAAAGCTCTTAAAATCATTCAAACGATCGCTGAAAAAAATTGTTCTCCTATTAAAATATTCAAAAAAGATTACTGGTCTTCTAAATGTCAAACGCTGCCAACTTGGGGAGAACAATTTACCTTTGAAGATGAATACATTTATTTAAATCAAATACAAATAAAGATGTTAGGGCAGCATCAAATTGAGAATGCAATGGTGGCTCTTGAAGCTTTGCAAACTTATTGTCATCAGACGGGTCTAAAGTTAAACCATGAAGCAACAAGAAGAGGATTAAAAAAAGCATTTTGGCCTGGAAGAATGGAAAAAATTAGTGATAGTCCTATGATTGTTTTAGATGGTGCTCACAATGAGCCAGCTATACGTAGGTTAATTGAAACGATAAACGCTGACTTTAGACAACAAGAAATACATTTAATTTTTGCTGTTTTACAAGATAAAGCAGTTAGCAATATGATAAGCCTCTTAGATGATTTGCCAAATGTCCGTATTATTTTAACAACTTTTGATAATCCTAGAGCTATTAAGACAAACGAATTGCAGTCATATGTTAAATCGGGCATCACGATAAAAGAACACTGGCAAGAAGCATTGGCAGATGTTATCCAAGAAATGGACGAAAAGGATATTATATTTATTACCGGTTCACTTTATTTCATTTCAGAAGTTCGAGAGTTATTACTAAAATCAACTGTTGAATGAAGCGAACCATAAAATAAATAAGCAGAAAAATTCATTCAAGATACACCTACTTTACTAACTTTATAATGTTTGGGAATTAAAAACTGCTCTTTTTTCTTGCGTATATTTAAAAGGTATAAAGAAAAGGAGTGCTTTTATGATAGAAAAAATGACGAGTCTAGTTAATGAGGTACCTGTTTTTTCAAGGCCGAGAGAACGTTTAGAGAATTATGGAGAAAAAGCATTAGCAAATCATGAACTGTTGGCTATTTTACTTCGTACAGGAACAAAAGGCTCGAATGTTATGGCACTTGCTATGAAAGTTTTAAATACTTTTGAAAATTTGCACTTTTTAAAAACAGCTTCAATAGAAGAACTAATGGAGATAACGGGAATAGGCAAAATTAAAGCCATAGAAATAAGGGCTGCAATCGAATTAGGTATTCGTATCTCTCAAGCTTCTCAAATAAAGATTGGACAGATTACTTCTAGTCGTAATGCTGGAGAGATGTTATTGAGCGAAATGCGCGATTTTCAACAAGAACATGTTATCGTGATGTACTTAAATACCAAAAATGAAATTATCAAAAAAGAAACAGTTTTTATTGGAGGATTAAATTCGTCGGTTGCTCATCCTAGAGAGATATTTCGAGGAGCTGTTCGGTTCTCAGCAGCTCGTATTATTATTGGTCACAATCACCCATCCGGAAACCCTGAACCTTCAGAAGCGGATCTCATGTTTACAAAGAGAATGGCTACTTGTGGAGAAATGATGGGTATCGAAATGTTGGATCATATTATCGTAGGAGAATCTCGTTATATAAGCTTAAAAGAGCTTGGAATATTTTAATGTGAAAAAGGTACTAAATAGTTGAATCATTTTATTGTCCGTGTTATACTTACCTCAAGTTTTTGTTTAGGTATAAGAAAAGAATTGTTTCAAAACATTCCGATTCGTACCGTTAGCAAGAATTACAAAATGTGCAAAACGCACGAGGAGGATATTTTATAATGGAACAAGGTACAGTA
>JAVWJE010000118.1:0-4264 GCA_036639135.1 Carnobacterium sp.
TCATTACATTTAACAAAAAATAAAGGTTATGATAACTTGTTAAACGCAACCCAAAAGTCTCATCTGCTTTAATTAGGTGTCTAATATAAGCACGACTATAGTTTTTACAAGTATGACAATCACATTTTGGATCTAGTGGGCCAAAGTCACGTTCATATTGTGCATTCTTAATAACTACTCGTCCTTGACTAGTCATCACCGTACCGTTTCTTGCTATTCTAGTTGGCAAAACACAATCAAACATATCTACTCCACGCATCACTCCATCAATTAATGAATCCGCTGTACCAACACCCATTAAATAGCGGGGTTTATTTTCTGGTATTAAAGGAGTAGTGTAATCAAGTACTTCATTCATTAAATGTTTAGGTTCCCCTACTGATAACCCACCAATAGAATAACCAGGAAAATCCATCTGAATAAGTTCTTTAGCACTTTGTTGACGTAATTCTTTGTAACCTGCCCCTTGAATAATTCCAAAGAGTCCTTGAGTATTTGGATTAGCGTGAGCATTCAACCCACGTTCTGCCCAACGTGTCGTACGTTCTACAGATTTTTTTACGTAGTCAAAACTTTCGTCAAAAGGTGCACATTCATCAAAGCTCATCATAATATCTGGACCTAATTTATTTTGAATTTGAATAGCTTTCTCAGGTGAAAGGAACATTTTTGATCCATTTAAGTGGTTTCTAAAATGAACTCCTTTTTCTTCGATTTGTCGCATATCGCTTAAAGAAAATACCTGAAATCCGCCTGAATCAGTTAGGATACCTTTATCCCAATTCATAAATTTATGCAGTCCACCTGCTTCTTCAACAATATCCTCACCCGGTCTAAGCCATAAATGATACGTATTACTTAAAATAATATTCGCTCCCATTGACTCTAACTCTTCTGGAGCAAGACTTTTGACACTTGCTAATGTTCCTACTGGCATGAACATCGGGGTTTCAAACGTTCCATGAGGAGTTATAATTTCTCCTAGACGAGCACCTGTATGTTTCTCTTTTTTTATTAAACGGTATTTAATTGCTGGTTCTGACATAATTCTTTTCCTACTTTCGTTGAACTTTAAAATAATTATATTTATTTGGTTAAATAATAGTAACTTACTAACTATACTAATGTTTTTATTGTTTTGCAAATTCATTTATAAAAAAGAAAGCATATCGTTTGTAAACGGTATCTTTAAGTGGTATATTATGAGTGTAAAGAGAGATGCAAGTATGGGTGAATGAAAGAATTTCTTAGTTGTTTAGTTTCAAAGAAACAATTAAATCAACATTTTGTTTTGGTTTACCAGATTCACATTTCATTAAGCAACACTTGTAAGAGAACAGTAGTATGAACAAGTAGTTCGTTCAAGAAACAGTTTTATAAGTTAAAAAGATTCGCTTAATTTAGTGTTACGAATGAAGTAAAGTAAGCTGTATGTCGTTTCTTAAAAGAAATTCAGTAGTTAAGTTTAAAATTGTTAAAAAAGTAAAAATAGTTCACTCATACCTCTCTTAAAACAAATGAGAAGTTGGCGTTTCTAGCCAACTTCTCTTTTTTGTTGTTTTTATTTGTATTTAATGAGTATCTACTATTTTACGAACATCGCATCACCAAAACTAAAGAAGCGATACTTCTCCTTGACTGCGTGATCATATGCTTCCAGAACTTTTTCTCTTCCTGCAAAAGCACTAACTAACATCACTAGTGTTGATTTTGGCAAATGAAAATTGGTTAAAAAAGCATCTACAATTTTAAATTTATAACCAGGTGAAATAAAAATGCTCGTCCAACCACTATCTGATTGGATCTCACCGTTAAACTTGCTACCAATTGTTTCAAGTGTACGGATTGAAGTTGTACCGACTGCTATTATTTTTCCACCAGCAGCTTTCACTTTATTTAACTGATCTGCTGCTTCTTCAGATAATCGATAAAATTCAGAATGCATCTCGTGGTTCTCAATCGAATCAACACTTACTGGTCTAAAAGTTCCTAACCCCACATGCAAAGTTAGAAAAACCAATTGTACACCTTTTGCTTTTATTTGTTCTAGTAAATCTTCTGTAAAGTGGAGCCCTGCAGTCGGTGCTGCAGCTGAACCATTCTCTTTAGCATAAACTGTTTGGTAGCGTTCATTATCTTCTAAACGTTCTTTTATATAGGGAGGTAGTGGCATTTCACCAAGAGATTCTAGTACTTCTAAAAAGATGCCTTCATAATAAAATTCAACAATTCGACCACCATGGTCCAATTCTTCTTTTACAACAGCTTTTAAGCGACCATCTCCAAATGAAATTGCTGTTCCAATTTTTGTTCTTTTTGCAGGTTTAACTAAGGTCTCCCATTGGTCATCGGCAGTGTTTTTTAACAATAGTACTTCTAAGTGTCCACCTGTTTCGGGCTTTACTCCATGAAGTCTAGCCGGTAAAACACGTGTATCATTCATAACTAAAGCATCACCCGCTTGTAACTGATCTAAGATAGCTGGAAAATAGTCATCTTTTATTTCGCCATTGCTTTTGTTTAGCATCAATAGCTTTGAACCTGAACGATCTTCTAATGGAGTTTGCGCAATTAACTCCTCTGGTAAGTCAAAATCAAAATCATTTGTTGATAACATAACTAAACGCCCCTGTCCCTAATTCTTTGTAGGGTAACCTAGATGGTCAAACCCTAATTGTGTAACAATTCTACCACGTGGCGTTCGTTGAATAAAGCCCATTTGCAATAAATAAGGTTCTACCATGTCTTCGATTGTTTCCATTTCTTCTCCGATATTAGCTGCTATTGTAGATAGGCCTACTGGTCCACCTTGATAGATTTCTATCATTGTTCGAACCATTTTTTGGTCGACAAAATCTAATCCTTTTTTATCGACTCTTAGCATTGTCAAAGCCTCGTCTGCACTTTTTTTATCCACTACACCATTTGATTGTACTTGAGCGTAATCTCTGACTCTTTTCAATAAACGGTTAGCTACACGTGGTGTACCTCTTGATCTTTTAGCAATCTCTAATGCACCCTCAGCATGAATTTCGGTCTGGAAGATATCAGCAGAGCGTATAACAATGTCACTTAAATCTGCAATTGTGTAATATTCCATATGTGACACGATTCCAAAACGATCACGTAATGGCGCAGATAACATACCCGCTCTAGTAGTTGCCCCTATTAGGGTAAATGGTGGCAAAGGAAAATGAACCGGATGGGCAGTAGGACCTTGACCAACAATGATATCGACAAAATAATCTTCCATTGCTGAATAGAGCATTTCTTCTACCATTCGTGGCATTCTATGAATTTCATCGATGAACAATACATCGCCTGCTTCTAATTCATTTAATAACGCAACTAAATCGCCTGCTTTTTCAATTGCTGGACCACTAGTTGTGCGTATATTAACATTCAATTCATTAGATATAACCATTGCCATTGTTGTTTTACCTAATCCAGGTGGACCATATAATAAAACGTGATCTAATGCTTCTTCTCGACTTTTAGCAGCCGAGATGTAGATTCCTAATTCTAATTTTAATTTCGATTGGCCAATGTATTGGTTTAGAAATTGTGGACGCAATGATTTTTCGATAGATAATTCATCTGAATTGTCACTCTCACCTGAAATAATACGTTCTTTATCAGACATGTTTCATTCACCTCTTTTTGTACACCTTTTTTTATTTTTTCATTAATAAGCGTAATGCTTCTCTCAAGTAAGCATCCGTTGTCTCTTTTTTCATTTTCCGGATTTCTGGCTCGACTTTTTTAATTTCTTTTACGCTATATCCCAGAGCAGCTAAGGCTTCAATGGCTTCGTTCGCCGGTCCTTGTTTATGGGACAAACTTAACTCTTGTTGTACTGCCCCTTCTAGTGGTGTACTACTTATTTCTAAGTCATCCAACTTTCCCTTTAAGTCTAAAATAATTTGAGCAGCGGTTTTTTTACCTACTCCAGGAAATTTCATTAAATAAGAGGCTTCTTCACTTTCGATAGCTTGCACTAACCCTGAATGATCATCATTTGCTAATATAGCTAATCCACTTTTAGGACCAATTCCCGATACACTAATTAATTTTAAGTATAATTGTTTTTCATTATAATCTTTAAACCCATATAAAGTAATGGCATCTTCTCTGACGGCTTGATGAACATAGATAGTCATTTCTTGGTTTAATTGATTAGAAAACCGAAAAGGATTGGCTATGTATAATAAATGTCCTATCCCATTTAATTCTAATACTATATAAGCAGGGCCAATAAACGTTA
>JAVWJE010000119.1:0-4251 GCA_036639135.1 Carnobacterium sp.
TTACCACCTAACACAATCCAAGATCCTTTATATTCCATTGAAATAGGTGTTAACTATTTTGCAGAAGTTATGGAACAAGCAGATAAAGCAGGGGTAGATGTTGATACTGCTATTCAAGCTTACAATATGGGGAATGGGTTTATTGGTTTCGTAGCACAAAACGGTGGTACTTATTCGAGTGAACTTGCGCAACAATTTTCTAATCTAATGAAAGATAAAACAGGATGGATCGTCTATGGGGACCCTAATTACGTAGCAAACGTAAAGAAATATATGGGTTCAGCAGAAGGAGATACTGTAATAGTAACAGGAGAATTAGCGGAATTTCAGAAGTTGTTTGAAGGATACCAAGGTATGCCTTATGTTTTTGGTGGCGCAGATCCTTCTACTTCATTTGACTGTAGTGGTTTATGGTTTTATTTGTTTTCAAAAATTGGCGTAACTATTCCTAGAACCGCACAAGATCAATATGATTTTTCTGAAAAAATAGAGCCAGATGATTTACAAGCAGGCGATTTTGTTTTTTTCCATAGTACTTATGAGACATCTGACTATATTACTCATTTAGGTATGTATATGGGAAATGGAATGATGTACCATGCAGGAGATCCATTACAATATACCAGTATTGATACTCCTTATTGGCAAGAACACTTAGCAGGATATGGAAGAATTGTAGATTTTCAATCGTAGTAAAGGAGGATAACGTAATGAAAAAAAATATCCTTATTGTTATCGAAGCTGTTTTAATTTTATTAGCCGTTATTTCACTTGTTGGGTTATATCGTGATAACACGACTAAAGTAGAAACTATAAAAGAAAATAAAATAGAAATAGAAGAACTCAAATATAATCTAGAATTACAAGACAACGGAAACAATACAACAGATATAGCTGAAAAAACGAAGTTTATCAATTCAGCTTTTGCTTATTATTTAAATTACAACGAAGATAATTATCATTCACGGTTTAAAGAATTAAAAAATTATTTTTCTTCGAGTGTACTAGATAAGTTAAGTGGAGCAGGTTCGACTGAAAAACCAAGCGTACCAATCAAAAGTAGTGCTAGAAATTATGTAACGTATATTAACCCTGCCGAACCCAATTCTTTTGTACATGTAACAGATATTCTCTATCAAGTATCTGATAACGAACCCACAACCTTTAAAAATGTGTATGTGATTCATTTAAGTGAACGCGAAAAGGATTATATGATTGATAATGTTGATGTATTTAGCGGAACGCCCACAAATAACTAATTAAGTAGGTGAAAATATGAATGATAAAAGTAAAGCGGTCACAAAAAAGATTGTTTGGATAATCCTTTCTTTTGTCCTCTTAGAAGCAATCGTTATTACAGCATTGGTTGCTATCCATACACTTTCTCAATATAAATTAGAAATCACAACGAATGTATTACTGGAGAATGTTAAACATACCTTTACTCATTTAATTGCTTTTGTAAAAAACAATTTAGAAGAAAAGAATCCATTTTTTATTATCGGAACGATCTTTTCTATTCTTTATGCTCTTTATACAACTAATCGAAATGCTACCAAAAAAGAGGGTTGGGAAACAGAAAATAGCAATGCTTATCATGGTTCTGCACGTTGGGCCACGATCAAAGAAATTTTTGATACTACAAACTTTCTAAAACAGTCAAAAAGCAAAGTACAATCTGACTTTGAAAACTCGCTTAAAAGGGAGGGGAAACAATGACAGGAACTATTTTAGGAAAAATAAAAGAGGATTATATTATTCAACCAACAGACAGCAAACCAAATCGCAATATTATGGTTGTCGGTGGCCCAGGCTCTTATAAAACTCAGGGATTTGTTATAACCAACGTCCTTAATGAAACAGAAAACAGCATTGTTGTAACGGATCCTAAAGGAGAAGTTTATGAAAATACAGCTAACTTCAAAAGACAACAAGGTTATGACGTTCATGTTTTAAACTTTAGTAAAATGAACCACTCAGATAGGTATAATCCTATTGATTACGTCAACAGTGACACCGAAGCAACAAACGTAGCAACAAAGATAGTAGACAGTTCCAATAAAGATGGCAGAAAGGATATTTGGTACTACTCACAACGTTCTTTGTTATCTGCCTTAGTCTTATATGTAAAGTATGAATTAGAGCCAGAGAATCGAAATATGGCGGGTTTAGTCAACTTTTTACAAGAACGCAATGAATCCGGTTCAGATGATGAAGAAAGTGAATTAGATAAAGCTTTTGGAGTGCTAGATATACAACATCCTGCAAGACGATTGTATGAGCTAGGTTACAAAAAATCACGTGGAGATATGAAAGGGAGTATTATCGTTTCCCTGCTTACAACAATATCTGATTATATCAATCATACGGTATCTGAATTTACGAGTTTTAGTGATTTTAACTTACAGGATATTGGAAAGAAAAAAACCATGCTATACGTTATTATTCCAGTTATGGATACAAGTTGGGAAGGATTGACAAATATTTTCTTTTCTCAACTGTTTGACCAACTATACGAATTAGCTTCAAATCACCATTCAAAATTACCCGTATCCGTTAATTTTATTCTTGATGAGTTTGTAAACTTAGGAAAGTTCACGAATTATGAAGAATTTCTTGCAACTTGTCGAGGGTACGGCATTGGTGTAGCGACCATTATTCAAACGCTTACTCAATTACAAGATAAGTACAATCGAGAAAAAGCAGAAAGTATTTTAGGGAACTGTTCAATCCAAATCTGTATGAACGCTGCTAACAATACCACGGCTAAATATTTTTCTGAACTACTTGGAAAAGCTACAGTAAAGGTGGCAACAAGTAATAAAAGCTCATCCAAAAATTCAAAACAAGAAGGAAGTAGTACCAGTCACTCAGACAATGAAGGATATTCCGCTCGTGATCTTATGACTGCAGGCGAAGTAAAAAGTATGCCAGATGACACAGAACTAATTGTTTTTGCAAACCGACCGCCTATTAAAGCAAAGAAAGCATATCAATTTGATTTATTTCCAAAACCTAAAATTATTCTAAATCAATCTGACTATCAAAAGAATACCAACCCAAGACAAATAGAACGTTTAGAGCAGCTACAAAAAGAATTTAAAGCAGACAGTGAACAGAAAAAACAAAGAGAAAAAGAACGTCTTGTTGAAATAGAACGCAAAGAAAAAGAAGAACAAGAAGAAAAAGAAAGAAAAGAACAAGAAGAACTAGAGAGAAGAAGAAAAGAAAGTGTTGATGAAGCGATGGCAGAATATACAGAATTTGAAGAAGAATAGAAAGGAGCAAGAAATTGGGGAATAAAATATTAGAAATGTTTACAAATTGGCTACAAGATTTAGTCGACATGTTTGTTAACTTTTTACAAAATATTCTATTTAACTATGACGGCTTAGCAGGCTATGCGTTAAAAGCCTATAACTTATTTGTCTTTTTGGGTGGTATCTTATTAGTTGCTGTTTGTTTAGGCAAAGTCATTACTCAGTTGCTATCAGAAGCAGAGGGAAGCCAAGAGGCTAATATCTGGTGGACTATCGTTCAATCAGTAAAAGCAGGAGCCTTATTGGTGCTTATGCCATTAGTTATTTCTTTAAGTATGAATTATGTTGTAAAGCCTTTTGGTAGTTACTTCATTGAAAATATTGGCGTTGTTAGTTCAACTCAAATAAAAGATATGACAAGATCAGATAGTTTTGTGCAAGTTTTTGATTCTACAATGAGTATTGTTCTTGTATGGCTTTTCGTTTTAATCGTTTTAGGATTTTTCGTCATTAAAATGATAATCACCCAGACACAGTTATTAATGGACGAAATCATATCTCCGCTTTGTGCTATATCTGTAGTGACAGATAATTTTAACTTTATGGATAACTGGTGGAGAGACATTCTTTCTCATGTTTTCACAATAATAACATTGAGTTTATCCATGTTATTGTTTACCGAAGCTTTAGCACTACAAACCGAAGCCATTTGGACAAAGCTTCCTGCAATCATAGGAGCAGGTGCTTTAGTTATAAGTGGACCATCCATTGCTAAAAGCATTTGGTATTCAAGTGGTGCAGGCAGAAGCGGTATGGGAATGGCGAGAACAGCAGTAAATTATGCTATTCATAAATCAAGATAAAAATAGTAAAAGGAGTGGAAAAAATGAAAAAAATATTTATTAGTCTATTAAGCCTAATGATTCTTGTAACTTTAGGAGGCTGTCAAAGTAAATTTGACCCTCAGTCAGCTTTAAAAGAAAGCAGAGAA
>JAVWJE010000120.1:0-4019 GCA_036639135.1 Carnobacterium sp.
AAGCTGGTAATGAATTTTCTGAAGAAAAAATTATGAATGGACAATTAACACCAGTATTTTTTGGGTCAGCGTTAACTAATTTTGGAGTCCAAACGTTCTTAGATACGTTCTTAAATTTTGCACCTAGTCCATCTTCACATAAAGATGTGACAGGAAATAGAATTTCAGCGACAAATGATGAATTTTCAGCTTTCATCTTTAAAATTCAAGCAAATATGAATCCTGCTCATCGTGATCGTATAGCATTCATTCGGATTTGTTCAGGAGAATTTGATCGTGGAATGGATGTAACTCTTGCTAGAACAAATAAGAAAATAAAACTTTCTAACTCAACTCAGTTTATGGCTGAAAGTCGTGAAACAGTTCAACGAGCAGTTGCAGGAGATATTATAGGCTTATATGACACGGGTAATTTTCAAATTGGTGATACTATTTTTGGAGGCAAAAAAAGTGTTGAGTTTGAAAAGTTACCTCAATTTACACCAGAAATTTTTATGAAGGTTTCAGCAAAAAATGTAATGAAACAAAAATCGTTTCATAAAGGTGTTCAACAATTAGTACAAGAAGGAGCAATCCAACTGTATAAAACATTCCACACAGAGGATTATATTCTAGGAGCGGTAGGACAATTACAATTTGAAGTTTTCCAATATAGAATGCTGCATGAATACAATTCAGAAGTGGTTATGACCCCAATGGGAAATAAAATAGCACGTTGGATTAAACCGGAACAATTAGACACTAGTATGTCTTCGAGTCGTAATCTACTTGTACGCGACCGTTATGACCAACCATTATTTTTATTTGAAAATCAATTTGCGATGCATTGGTTTGCAGATAAATATCCTCAAGTAGAATTAACGTCGTTGCTTTAAAAAAATAAAAATTAAAAAAGCATTAAAGCTAAGGCCTCAGACGTAACTGTCTGGGGTTTTAGCTTTAATGCTTTAAAAATAAAATCAGAAAAAATTAATTATTGCTTACCATAATGGATAATTCAACAATATTAGGTGCATGTAGAATATCTACTTGATCGACTGTTGTCTCCAAAATATTATCAATGGCGTATTTTATTTCTGCATTTTTTATATTGCGCTGTTTGTTTAATAAAAGGACATCTTCATGAGTAGGAGCTCCCGAAAAAATTACAGTAGTCGGACCTAATGTATAAACTTTAATAAAGTTAGCATCAGTATTTCCTAATTGCTCGGTTACTAAATCTATGTGGCTATTGGTAACATCAATAAGCTTCATTTTTTCACCTCTTTTTTAAATCTATTATTGTTATATTAAGGCTATTATATAATTAATAGTTAGTAAATTCAAAGCATATTAACTAAGCCTATCAGAATAGTGTATAAAACAAAAGATATGTAAGCAAAAGGATGTTTTGACTCAATTCAAAACATCCTTTTGCATCACTGATGATTGTTCCTTTAGTTGGTACTTTGATTTGCTTTTGTTAATACTGAAACATCTTGTTTGGCTGTAACGATAATGTCATCTTTATCGTCAGTTGAGGCAACAAGTTGTTTAATTTCTGGTGAATCAATATAGAAGTCAGCAATCCGATCTTCGATTTGTTCTTGGATAACACGGCGTAGCGGTCGTGCTCCTAATTGAGGATCATATCCCAAATCTACTAATTTTTTCTTAGCAATTTGATCAACTTCGATACTGATATCTTGATCTTTAAGCATCTCATTAACATCATGTAACATTAAATCAACAATAACAAGCAAGTGTTCTTGTTTTAATGAATTGAACTCAACAATCGCGTCAAAACGGTTAATGAACTCTGGCTTAAAGAAATCACTTAAATGGTTTAATACGGATTTTTGGTTCCCTTTAGCTGCAGCAGCGAAACCAACATTTGCTTCTATTGAACCAGTACCAGCATTACTAGTCATAATAATAATCGTATCCTTAAAACTAACCGTACGACCTTGTGCGTCAGTTAGACGACCATCTTCTAGGATTTGCAAGAACATGTGTAAAACATCTGGATGTGCTTTTTCAACTTCATCTAAAAGTAAGATACTGTATGGATTGCGACGAACTTTCTCAGTAAGTTGTCCAGCTTCATCGTATCCAACATATCCTGGAGGAGAACCAATTAATTTAGAAACACTGTGTTTTTCCATATATTCACTCATATCAAATCGTATATAAGCTTCTTTGCTTCCAAAGAGTTCTAAAGCTAATTGTTTAGCTAATTCTGTTTTTCCAACACCAGTTGGCCCGACAAATAAGAAAGAACCGATTGGACGATTTTTTTTGTTTAAACCAATTCGACTTCTGCGGATAGCCTTTGAAATTTTTTCAATTGCTTGGTTTTGTCCAATGACATGTTTACGTAAGTCGGTTTCTAAGTTGCGAAGTTGTGTTTGTTCTTTTTCTTTAAGTTCACCTACTGGAATATTTGTTTTCGTTTCAATAATTTGAACCATATCTTTTTCAGTTACAATAGGACGCTCTTGCAACTGAACCGTTTGTTCTTCTCGCATAGATGCAAATTTTATAGCTTGATCACGGTAAATTGCAGCTTTTTCGTAGTCTTCTTCTTTTAAAGCCGCTTGCTTTTGTTGAGCAGCTTCAGCTAATTTATCTTCAATAATTTTTGGATCAATTGCGCGAATGGTCAAATTCTTTTTTGAACCTGATTCATCAAGTAAATCAATAGCCTTATCTGGTAAAAATCGATCTTGGATATACCGGTTAGATAAAACAACAGCATTTTTGATTGCTTCATCCGTATAAGTGACTTGGTGATACTCTTCATATTTTTTTTGAATACCTTTCAAAATATCGATTGTTTCGTCTACCGAAGGTTCATTTACGAGAACTGGTTGTAGACGACGTTCCAAAGCAGCATCTCTTTCAATAGTCCGGTATTCTTTTAAAGTAGTTGCTCCAACCATTTGAAGTTCGCCACGCGCTAGAGCCGGCTTCAGCATATTTCCCGCATCCAGACTACCTTCTGCACTACCAGCGCCCACGATTTCATGGACTTCATCAATAAAAAGAATGATGTTCGGATTCTTTTTCATTTCATCCATTAATTGTTGCATTCTTTCTTCAAACTGTCCGCGAACCCCAGTTCCTTGTACCAAAGAAGCGACATCTAATTGAATAACTTCTTTATTTATTAATTTTTCAGGAACATCAGAATTTATAATTTTTAAAGCTAACCCTTCTACTACAGCAGTTTTACCAACGCCTGGTTCACCAATCAAAACAGGATTATTTTTTGTTCGACGATTCAATATTTCGATTACACGTTCAATTTCTTTATCTCTTCCAATGATAGGATCGATAGCACCATTTTTAGCTAAATCAGTCACATTGGTTCCATATTCTCCTAATAGACCATTTATTTTATTTGTAGGAGGATGGCCGCTCCCACCATTGTTATTTAGAGTAGGTGGCATATTTTGATTGTTGTTTTTGGGTGTATTTATAGAACGGAAAAAATCATCTAAACTACCCAAGCCAAAAGGATCTTGAGGATTCTGTTGATTATTTGCTTCTTTTAAAATACGGTAACAGTTTTGACAGATGTCTAGTTGGCCTTTTTGGCCGTTCATGCTCGTGTATAAATGGATTGTTGCGTTTATTTGATGACAATTTTGACATAACATATGGCACACAACCTTTCGATGATTTTTTAAAAAATGAAAAAGAGAAGTTTATAAAAACATTGACCTTCTCTGACCTTTCAATTTATTATACACTGACCTTGTCTGACATTCAAGTGAAATACTCTATCTTTTAGCAAAAAGTTAGAGTACAATTAATATTGAATAAAAAGGTGTTGTGCTCTAGAAGGGAAATGAAAGCTAAAATGGATAATAGTCAAATTGAAGAAACTATTGAAAAATTAGTAATTGGAGAGATAGAAAAAATAGTCGTAAATAAAGAAGATTTTATGAAATTTAGAGAAATTTGGCTAAATCATCCAGAAAAAAATTTAATTATTGGCAAAGCAAACCATTATGGTGAAGTTAGTTACTATTATA
>JAVWJE010000121.1:0-3952 GCA_036639135.1 Carnobacterium sp.
CGATAATCGAAACAAATTCTCCTTCTTCAATTGTAAGATTCAGCCCTTTTAAAACATGGTTCTCATTAACTGTTCCTATTTCAAAACTTTTGTGGATATCTTGTACTTTCAGAATGGCTGTCATTTAGTTTTTCTCTCCGTTCCCGTACTTTTTTTTACCAACTTTAGTTTTCTTTTTTATTAATGGAGTAGAAAGTGCGATGGCTAAAATAAGTGCTGAAAACAATTTAATATCTTGCGGATCAATTCCTAATTGCAACACTAAATCAATGATTAACCGGTAGACAATAGATCCTATAACAATTGTTAACAGACGCTTTGCAAATGATAACTGATGGAAAAGAACCTCCCCTATAATAACGGAAGCTAGTCCAATCACAATCGTTCCTATACCCATTCCGATGTCGGCATAACTGTTATTTTGCGCAATTAAAGCTCCAGATAAAGCAATCAAACCATTACTTAACATATACCCAATGATTTTCATTGTATTCGTATGGATTCCATTCGCTTCACTCATTGCTTCATTATCTCCAGTCGAACGAATAGCTAAACCTGTTTCTGTGTTAAAAAACAAATACAACAGAAAAATAACCAATAGACTTGTAATTAATCCAACAACTAAGACAGCCATACGACTATTTAAGCCGTATGATTGAACTGTCCGCATTAATGTTTCTTTGCCTAACAAAGTAATATTTGCTTTCCCCATAATTCTTAGATTAATAGAATAAAGCCCCGTCATTGTTAAAATACCAGTCAATAACGCTGGAATCTTCAGCTTAGTGTGCAAAAGACCCGATACAACTCCAGCTAGCATCCCGCAAAATACAGCAATGAGTGTTGACAAAAGTGGTGGAATTCCAGCTACAATCAGACTAGCACATACAGCTCCACCTAAAGGAAAGCTTCCTTCCGCCGTTAAATCTGCGATATCTAATATCCGAAAAGTTAAATAGACACCTATAGCCATAATTGACCACAATAAACCTTGTGAGATACTTGATAATATAATACTCATAGTGTATAAAACTCCTCTTTTGTGCTTTTTATTCTGGAACTACGATGCTTGCGGGATCTATTTCCAATGCTTTCGCCATTTCTTCATTAATGACTAATTCTAAATTATTTGACGTTTCTACTTCCATTTCAGAAGGCTTCTCACCATCTTTAATGATTTTTAATGCCATTTTAGCTGTTTGACGTCCCAAGTCTGAGTAATTTATTCCGTATGTTGCTAAAGCACCAGCTTCTACCATTTCTGCTGATCCAGGTATAACAGGTAACTTGTATTCTGTTGCAATTTCTCCAACAGTCGGCATTGTGCTTGCTAATGTATTATCTGTTGGAATATAAATAGCATCTACTTCTTGTGCTAAAGTCGTCATAACTTGTTGCACATCATTTGTTGAAGTGACAGTTAAAATTTTCACTGCGACACCCTTATCTTTAATCGTTTTTTCAGCCATGTCTGCTTGGATTTTCGAATTGGGTTCACTCGAATTATAAATGATCCCTACTGTTTTAGCTTCGGGAGCTATCGATAACAACAAAGCGATTTGTTCATCAATTGGTACAATATCACTGGTTCCAGTTATGTTTGCTCCTGGCTTCTCCATACTCTCTACTAATCCAGCATCTACTGCATCTGTTACTGCAGTAAATAAAATCGGATCTTCTTTGGTCACATTTGCCAGAGCTTGAGCAGCTGGCGTAGCAATAGCCAAGATTGCATCATTTTTACCTACTAAGCGTTCACTCATGCTTTGCAAGTTTGCTTGATCACCTTGTGCATTTTGGTAGTCAATCGTCAGATTTTCACCTTCGACGTATCCAGCATCTTCAAATTCACTTAAGAAGCCCTCACGTGCTAGAGATAAAGAATCATGTTCCATATATTGTAAAATACCAATTTTCACAGAATCTTTTTGCTCTTCTCCCGCTTTTTTGTCATCAGTACCACATCCTGCTAATACTAATCCTGCTAGCATTAAACCTAATCCTGCTTTCCATAACTGTTTGCTTTTTTTCATTATTTTCTCCTCCTAGTCTTTTTTCATCAAATCAATTGTTTAAGAAATAAAAAACACCCACTTAGATAAACGTACAATCTAAGTGGGTGTTTCTTGTTATTTTAAATAAGATAAAATAGGTTTCTTGCACCACTTAGATTTGACTTTCATCTATGTGACGCATTCAGCTCAATACAAAATGCCTTAGCCATCATAGATACAAACATCACTGTTTCGTGTTTGCATCCAAGTGTTACCTGTCTACAAACAGCTTCTAAAATAGCTAAAGAAATATTTATTCAGTTGTGTTGTATTTTTCGGCAGACAAATCATATCGATTCCCTCACAATTCGTTTTTTTGATAACTCTAGTATAGAAAATATACAAAAGCTTGTCAACATATTTATTAGATTTTCTTAATAATTCTATCATCTTAAACTCATTTTACCCACTAGTTTAGGCTTATTTAGCTTAATTAACTGACTTTTTCATTGAAAAGTTAGGTTTTATTGGTACTTTTTGATATAATCAACAGAGTAACTTTGATCAAGACTATGAATTTGAGGTGAAATAATTTTGAAAAATCCCAAAAAAAATACAATTCCATTTTTCTTGGCAAAAATAAAAAACTTTTTTGTGACAATTAAAAAAGACTTAAAAGAAAAATGGTCTTCTATTAAACAAAAAAGAAAAGAAAAGACCAATCAGTCGGATAGTACAAATTCTGCTTTACCTAGTCAAACTATTGTAGAATCAAAACAACCGAATGCAAATCCAGAAACATTAGACGATAAGTTTATCGGTGTTTTATTAGCTATAAAAGGATGGGTTGTTATGAAAGGTAAAAATACAAAAAATGCAATCTCAAAAAAACAGCCAAAAAAAGAGAAGAATAATAAGGAAGAAAATACACGTTCCAATCGTTCTCATTCTTTCATATTCGGCTTTAATGTTGCTTACAATGTTTTTAAGAATCTTTTTATTGCTTTAGTCGTTTTCATCTTAATTGGTGTTGCATTTGTAGGTGGAGCTGGACTAGGCTATTTTGCTTATCTCGTTTCAAATGACAAACCTCCAACTTATAAAGAAATGAATGCCGATTTAAAGAATATAGAAACGACTTCTTCCATTTATTATGCTAATAATGAGTTAATCAGTGATTTAAGAACAGATTTGAAGAGAACAACTATGCCTTTGAAAGATATGTCTGATTTAGTTGAAAAAGCGATTATAGCAACTGAAGATGAATATTTTTACGAACATCATGGTGTTGTACCAAAAGCTGTTGCACGCGCACTATTCCAAGAAGTTAGTGGCTCTAGTTCTGTTTCTGGAGGTTCAACTCTGACACAGCAATTAGTTAAACAACAAATTCTAACCAATGAAGTTTCATTCAAACGTAAAGCTAATGAAATCTTACTCGCTTATCGTCTTGAAAACTTTTTTTCTAAAGAAGAAATATTAGAATCTTATCTAAATGTTTCTCCTTTTGGTCGTAATAACCACGGTGAAAATATTGCCGGTATATATGAGGCTTCTTATGGGATCTTTGGTATTGATTCAAAAGAGCTAACACTGCCACAAGCTGCTTTTATCGCTGGATTGCCACAAAACCCAATTGTTTATAGTCCATATACTCAACATGGAGAAATTAAAGAAAATTTATCAACAGGTTTTGCTAGAAAAGATGAAGTATTATTCCGAATGTATCGTGAAGGTTATATTACCAAAGATGAATACAATGAAGCAAAAAGCTATGATTTAGCAGCGGACTTTATTCAACAAGATACAACTAGCGAGCAAAACAACTCTTATATCTACAATGCCGTCGAAAAAGAGGCACGCAAAGTTTTAATTGAACAATTATATACAAAAGATAAATTAACTGCTGCTGATTTAGCTGCTGATAAAAGTTTGTACGATGAGTATTATGAAAAAGC
>JAVWJE010000122.1:0-3936 GCA_036639135.1 Carnobacterium sp.
GAAAGGCTGGCATTTAACTGTTACTCAAGAGAAACAATTTTATAATGCAGCAGCGAAAGAATCTTTAAATGGGGCACAGATGACCTTAATGAATGCTGTACCTCATTCAAAAGATGGTGGGGAAGCGCCAACAGTTAAAAATCCGATTGCCTTAGACCCAGGTGTGGCACAAGATGTAGCCAATGCAGAAGAAAGTAAAGGTTCTGGTACTTGGGCCGTAAGATTTGGTCAGGATAATGAAGAAGCAAAACAAAGTATTTCTTTAGAAGTACCATCAACAACAACTAAAGCACAAGGTGAATATGCAACAACCTTGATATGGGACTTAACCGATTCACCAATTTAAAACAGGATAAGACTAAGAAAACTTTTTCTTAGTCTTATTTATTAAAAATAGTAAATGAGGTACGTATAATATGAAGAAAATAAGTGTACATTTTGTTAGTTTAATTATTTTAATGGGAATTATCTTTCCAATAGGCGTTGATGCAGCTGAAATGAACTTCTCTGTTCAAGCTGTGATACCAGAAAATCAAGTAGACAAAGGGAAGACCTATTTTGATTTAAAAATGAATCCTGATCAAACGCAAGACCTAGCCATTACGATGAAAAATGATACATCAAAAGATGTTACGGTTGAAATTGGAATCAATAGCGCAACAACGAACGATAACGGGATTGCGGATTACAGTGGGAAAGTTGAAAAAAAAGATTCAACACTTACCTATGATTTAAATGATTTAATTGAAATAGATAAAGAAATGACGGTTCCAGCTAAAGGGGAAACAACGGTTACAGCCCATTTGAAAATGCCAGCAGCAGCTTTTGATGGTGTCTTACTTGGTGGGTTTACGTTCATTGAAAAAGAAACTGATGAAAACAAAGAAGTTCAAGAAGGCGCTCAAATAGTTAATAAGTATGCCTATACGATAGGAATTCAATTACAAGAAACGGATAAAGTCGTTGAGCCAGAACTTGTTTTAAATGATGTGTTGCCTGGACAAGTAAATTTTCGTAACGTCGTGCAGGCGAACATTCAAAATACAGAAGCAGCGATTATTAAAAATTTAACAATAGATGGTAAAATCTTTAAGAAAGATGGTAAGGAAGCTTTATATGAAGCTAAACGAACTGATTTAAGAATGGCACCCAATTCTAATTTTAATTATGGGATTAGTTTAGAAAATGGAGAGTTCAAACCAGGTACCTATGTATTTAAAGGAGTCGCAACTGCTGGAGAAAAAGAATGGACATTTGAAAAAGAATTTACCATTGAAAGTGAAATAGCAAAAGAGTTAAATCATACAGCAGTTGAGCTTGATAAAGATTATTCTTTATACATCTATCTGGGTATTGGACTCATTGTTCTCTTTTTAATTGTAGTCATTCTTTATTTATTGAAAAAAGTAAAAGCGAATAAATAATGATTGTGAAGCAAATTTTAATTAATGAAAGAGGTGTGTAGCATGACTGAAAATAATAATGAGTTTATTGAAATTTACGAAGACGAAATTAAGCGATTAGTCAAAAAAAATGAAGACTTACGCGTTTTAGTAGAAGAAAAAGAGAATAATCTACATGCGTTACAACATGAAAAAGTGTTAATGCAAAGAGATTTGGAAAAGGTAACTAATTTGGCAGCATCAATGAAACAATTGACAAAGCAAAACGTACTCTATAAAGAAAAGTTGGAATCTTTAACGAATGAGAAAGTTAATTTGACTTGTATAGTTGATAGCTTAAGAAAAAATGCTTTGAAGTATGAAGAGTCTAATGAACTATCCTCTAAATTAGAAATCGAAAAACAAAAAGTAGCTTCTCTCCAAGAAAAATTAAAACTAAAAGATGGACAATTAAATGGCTTGGTTAAGGAAAAAGAGGCAAATAGTGGTTTGGTAGAAAATAATACTGAATTTTTAGAATTAAAGGCAAGCAATGAATTGATAAAGCAACAGTTGATAGAAGAAAAGACAGAACTTGCGGAAATACTTTTAGAAGCAAGAATGCAATCAAAAAGTTTAGTGGAGGTAGCCACTAAAGAAGCAGATAAAATAAAAATGGTAGCTAATAAAGAACTAGAAAAAAGTCGAGAAGAAGCACGAGTTATAAACAATCGTTTGAAAAAGATAAAAGACGAAAGTAGCATATTTGTATCTACTCTTATTGAAGAAGTTGACAGTATTCTAAATTGATTAATTTGATAAAGTGTATTACACATCAGATTAAAAATAATCAGTCAAGATTTAAAATCTATTTATAAGAACCATGTCATACGAATGAATAGAACTATTGTCTGAGATAGTTCTATTAAACTGTCTCTTGATAGTATATGTTATGAAATGTTGAATTTAATTATAAAAAAACAAAGGAATTTGATGCCTCTAAAGTCAGAGTGCTTTCAATTAAAGATGATACAGTAAATTATCATCATGAAGTATCAAAAAATACAGTTCCTGAACAAATAGCAATATTAAATGGATTTTTCTCAGAAAATTTTTCTATTGAATGACTAAATGAGAAAACTTTTAATTGAAAGGATGTTTGAATGACTAATAATAAAAAAAAGAATTATATTTTACTTCTAGGAATTGTCCTGATTGCTGCAAATTTACGTAGTCCAATTACATCAGTAGGGCCTTTGATTGGTATTATTTCAAAAGATTTAAATCTATCTGGAGGGCAATCTGGTTTAATTACAACTATTCCATTACTTGCTTTTGCCTTTACTTCTCCACTAGCACCTAAATTATCTCGACGTTTTGGTTTAGAAAAAACTTTATTTTATGGTCTTATTGTTTTAATTACTGGAATGCTCATCAGATATATTCCGACTATTAGCACATTATTTTTAGGCACTTTAGTTTTAGGTTGTGGTATTTCTGTATGTAATGTATTATTACCTAGTTTAGTTAAAAGTGAGTTTTCAAATCATAGTGGTTTTGCTACAGGAATGTATTCTATTGGGATGACTTTTAGTGGTGCTTTAACAACTGCGGCAAGTATTCCTCTTGTAGATAATATTGGTTTAAGCTGGAATCAAGCACTTAGTGTATGGGCTATTCTTGCTATAGTTGCTTTGATTAGTTGGTTACCTCATGTTAAAAATGCTATTAAAGAAGAAGCCGTTTCTATTACCGACACTAAAAAAAGTGATACATCTCTATTCAACTCTTATCTTGCATGGTCAGTTACTTTATTCATGGGAATTCAAGCCCTGATTTACTACGTACTAGTTACTTGGTTACCTCAAATGTTAGTAGAACAAGGTTTATCAGCTAGTCAAGCCGGGAATATGGCTTCTTTGCAACAAATGGTATTATTACCAATTACTTTTATTTCACCTCTGATTATCGAAAAAACAAAAGATCAACGTTTATTAACGGGTTTATCATCTTTAATTTTCTTCTTTGGAATTTTATGTTTGTTTTCAACAAATATTTTGGTTATCACCTTATCGATCATTTTAATTGGTATTGGAGGAGGATTGGCATTTAGTTTATCTATGATGTTCTTTAACTTTAGAACATCTACTCCAAGGAAAGCTGCTGAATTATCAGGTATGGCCCAATCTCTTGGTTATCTTTTAGCTGCTATTGGACCTTTTCTTTTTGGTGTATTACATGACCAAACTCATAGCTGGACAGCATCATTAGTTTTCTTATTGTCCTTTACGATTGTTTTATTTATCGTTGGACTAAAAGCTGGGTCAAATGAAGTGATTGATTAAAATAAAAGAAGGTTTAAATGCTTTTATAATGTTACGAAATAGCAGATAAATAATTTTCAATAATAGTAAAATGATAGAATCTGCATTCTATGGAGAGACTGTTCTTATCTATTGAAAAAGATGAAAGCAGTATAGTGGTATCTACTCTTATTGAAGAAGTTGAAGGTATTCTAAATTGATTGATAGGATTAAAGCTTGAATATATCAGG
>JAVWJE010000123.1:0-3914 GCA_036639135.1 Carnobacterium sp.
CATAGCTTTATTCAATTGGATAACTTTACTCACCGACCCTATTTGACAAAGAGCCTATATTTTACATCTTTTAAACTTTCATTAATAAATACTTGATGGGCTGACGCGCGTTTATTTATTGCTACATCTTCTACCATTTCGCCAACTCTTAAGCATAGTTGATAAAAGGTATTCGCTTCTTCTTCTGATTCAAATTCATAAGTATGTGCCAACTCTCGGGTATCTGCATAATATAATACCACTTCTTTACCTTCTATATACCCACTAAAATAATCTGAAAATTGTTCTAAATCCTTCATCCTTTTTCCTCCTTTTATTTCTTATTTTATCAGATAACAATAAAGGTTTAACAGTGTATTAAGCGGTTACAGTTTACTTTTTTTATTTAAACCTTTATCGTTTTTATCATACCTCTTATTTTTAAAATATACTAGTGATTTTTTTCGTTTAATCATAATTTCTAAGGTAATTTTAATCTGATTATTTTATTTTATTTTAAAACTTTTAACTCATTATCTATGGCTTATTTCAAGTTTGATATGAATAGCAATTTGGTCTAGTGATTCAAACAAACAATCAGAATATTTATTTTTTTAGTCTGATTTGTATTGTATCTTTCTTCGAAAAAATTTTTTAAGCGAAACATCCTTACTGTATTATATTTGTTCCATTAAAGTAAGCTAAAACGCTATCATTATTTTACAATCAATTAAGCTTCTTTTAAATAACATATAATAACTGTCATATAGGGTCATTGTGTAATATGCCAAGTAATCGCTCACCATACGCTACACTGGCGAGTAATAAAGTAAAGGAATTCGGTATGGGTATAATGGCAGTAAGAAATTCTACTCTTTATGATTTTATACCAACGTGGCTGCAGATGCTGGATGTATTGGGATGAGTGGAATGAACGCACGTCCGTTTATCACCCCGACAATCAGTGTCCAAAACAAATTAGGTACCAACCCCCTTAACTGTCAGTTTCACTACCAATGAAGACTTCCCACTTTTACTAGACTGCACCACTTTCTTTATTCAACGAGGATGAATCGAATTGTTTGAGCGTGAAAAAAAAGATTCCTCTGTTGGAACAGTCGTTGCTCATGGTGGTTCTGCTACGTCTGATTCACCAGAAATTTTAAAAGCTTTGCAACCTATCCTAGCTATTTTAGTCTATTAGCTAGGATAGGTGAAGAGTTGTCTGGTTATAAAGACTATGAAAGTGTGTCACAATTGTTGAAGTGCTCTCATCAGCCTTAAAACAAGGAAATTTTTTAAATTTGCTTTCTGGAATTAGAGAACAAGGCGAAAAAACATAAATTTAATTTAGTTCACTTCTTTATTGCTATTGATACCGAATTATTTATGGGACTGACAATTATATGGTACAGCCACTATTGTTGTGGCAGGATTAATTAAGGCTTTAAAATTGGTATACAAAACTTTTGAGACTTGTAAAGTTGTTGTCACTGGTGCTGATTCAGCAGGCATAGCGGTCACAAAACACTTATTAAACTTCGATACAAAAAATCTAATCTTAACCAATAAAAGTAGGATATTAACGAGTGTTACGCCTAATTTGAATACAGAACAACAACACATGACTACGGTAACGTATTTAGCCCAGCAACATGGTGATTTAACCGCTGCATTAAAACAGGAGGCGCGGATGTTTTCTTGAACTTTTTAAGCAATTAGTCCTAGCTTTCGTCTATATTGAAGGGGACTTATTCCACCTAATGACATTTTGATTCTTTTTTCATTATACCAATGAATATAGTGATCTAGGTAGTCGATAAATTCGTCTATACTAATATCTTTCCAGGACACTCCATAAAACATTTCATTCTTTAAGCGTCCAAAAAAGCCTTCACAGGCGGAATTATCTGGAGAACAACCTTTCTTAGAAATTGATTGTGTCAAACCGTACATTTCTATTCGTTCTATCCATCCTGGCCAACGGTAATGCGCTCCACGATCAGAATGAACAATCGATGTTCTTTAACTAATAGCGTCTCTAAAGCGTTGTCGAACATTGTATTGACTAAATTTGTATTCGGCTCAGTACTAATCGTCCAGCTTACAACTGCTCCCTCAAAACAATCAATGATAGGAGACAGATAGACTTTTCCCGAAGGGATACGAAATTCTGTGATATCCGTCAACCATTTTTCATTCGGCTTTTCTGCCTTAAAATTTCGCTGTAACAGATTGGGAGCAGCTGGTGGAATCTCACCGGCATAGGAACTGTATTTCTTTTTCCGTATTATTCTAACAAAAAGATTTTCTTCTCTCATTAACTGTCTAACAACTTTTTCTGAGAGTATAATACCTTTATTTTTTAGCTCTTCATGCAGTCTACGGTAACCATATCTTGCGTCATTTTCTTGAAAGATTTCTATCAGTAAAGAACCTTTTTCTT
Source organism: Carnobacterium sp. (assembly GCA_036639135.1). GTDB lineage: Bacteria > Bacillota > Bacilli > Lactobacillales > Carnobacteriaceae > Carnobacterium_A. The sequence goes on from JAVWJE010000123.1 coordinate 2,426, forward strand.
TATATTTATCTGGCAAAGCTAGTTGCTTTCTGTGATAAGAATAACTGCTTTTTGACATCTTCAATTGTTGAAGCAATGCTTTTAGAGGAAACCCGTTGCGTAAGGCATCAACCAAGATAGTTTTCTCTCTATTCGTTATCTTTATTGGATTGATGCCTGTGTCTTTTTTTATTAGATAGTTTGTCAAATTAAGTGCAACACTGTTCCGTGAACGCCTCGTTTGATGTCTTCCAATTCAAACATTTTCTTGGACGGTTATTAATCAAAAAGAGGGCAGCTTCAACTTCCTTCGGAAGAATATTATCAAAATTCGTTTGTTTAGGAAAGAACTCTCTAAAGAGTCCATTACTATTTTCATTACTGCCTCTTTGCCAAGCAGAATAAGGATCAGCGAAATAAACAGGAATTCCAAATTCAGTCTCAACAATAGGATAACAGCTGAATTCTTTCCCTCTATCAGTCGTAAAACTTTGAAAGACTTCTGATAGGTGTTGGCTATGAAGTGTTCGGATGGCTTGTTCTATGGAAGTAGCTGAACGATCAGGCATCAGAATAGCTTGATACCAACGAGTTTTTCGCTCGATAAAAGTTGCCACACATCCTTTTGCCTTTCCACGTCCGGACACAACAGTGTCTAGCTCCCAATGGCCGAATGTAGTTCGCTTACGTACCTCTTTGGGGCGTTTTGAAATTGGCGTACCAATATTAAAGCGACCACGTGTCTCCTTCGGCTGTTGCCTCTTGCCTTTCTGTCTTAAGACTGCCAACGGCAGTTCCAACAAGCCAGCATATAGCCAACGATAAATCGTCTTGAAACTCAAAGAACCTTGAAATAAACGTCCAACAATCTGTTCTGGAGACCAAGTTTGATTAAGTTTTTCTTGAAGAACAACTTTTAAACCAGGTGAGAGCTTGACGTGAGCCCCACAAGAGGTCTTCCTTTGCTTGTAGTTTTTCTGTGCCCGTTCGGCTTGATAATCTGGATTGCGCTTGAGTTCACGAGAAACCGAAGAGGCATGACGACCTAATTTCCTTCCAATTTCGCGGATTGAATACCCAAGTTCAAGATAGACTTCTATTTTAGCTCGTTCGGTTATGGTAAAATGAGTGTAGCTCATGACGACTCCTCCAATCGAATGGTAGTGTGGTAACTTCATTCTACACGAGGACGTCATGGGTTTCTTTTATTTCACCTTAAGGTGTTGCGCTTAATATTACAATTCATCATTAGAATAGCTGCTTTTTCAAGAATCCCTTTTTCCATTTTTAGCTGATGAACTTGTTTCTTAAGATCAACAATTTTGAATTTAATGTATCTGTATTTTGATCAATGGGTTGCTTAGGCATGATTAGAGGAAATTTCCTTCCGACTATATCGCTTTTCCAGTCATAGAGTGTCTTTCTACTGATACCTACCTGTTCAGCAATTTGTTTGTAAGCGCAAAATGAAACGGTATCTAGCTATGACAAATAACCCTTGCTATAATGT
>JAVWJE010000124.1:0-3829 GCA_036639135.1 Carnobacterium sp.
ACTTCAACATTAAGCTCCGGTTCAAATTTATAACTGCCACATGCGGTAAGTATACTACTTAAAGTAAGTATGGTTATTAGTAACAAAAACTTTTTCTTCATTGAAATTGCCCTACTTCCCTTCAATTTTGGTAATCTCCCTCATCTTCATGAATAAGTACCGCAAATAATTGTATAAAGAAATCTTGTTAATTACAAGGTTAGACACTTACAACGTAAATCCCATGCGAAAATTGCTATTTTTATACAACTTCAATCTAAGGATCTTTAAAAAAATCGATTTAAAACGCATGAATTTTCTTAGTTTTCAAAATTTAATTTTGGCATTTTTTTATTATTTCTTATTATTTCCCAAGTGAATTACCGATTGTTATATAACACATTTTCAATATAGTATTTTTAACTATACCAGTTATTTTTCAACTACCTATTTGAATGAAATTCTCTTTAGCGTAATTAATTTTGTTGTATAGTCGATTATATGCTATTTTCATTATTTTGGTAATATTGTTTACGTTTAAACTTCTTAACAATTTCAGACGTCCTTTTTCTTGGAAACGCTTGATATTTCTATGTTGTTTCACAAATACTGATTTGGTCAAAAATTTAAAAAACTCAAAATTTAGTATTGCATTATAAGGTTTTACCTCCTAAAATAAATGAATATAGCGGATGTTATACGAGAGAAATTTATCGCTTAAAACAGAAATATTAAACTTTAGGGGGAATAATGGTGGCTAACTTATCAAGCTCTCCAGATCAAAAAGAAAGACAATCTATTGATTATAATGCAATTGAAGCAATGGAATCTTTCAACAAATTCGTGAAAAAGAAAAATACTTTCCTTTTCTCCATCACGGCAACATTTTTATTTCTTTACATCTTACTTCCAATCCTTGCTTTCCGACCTGTACTACAACAAAAAGTCGTTGGAAATATAACTGGGGTTTGGGTGTATTCAGCAGGATTATTCATCATGACAATTGTTCTTTGTATGGTCTATATCAAAAAAGCTACTTCATTTGATAAGGCTGCAGCTGCAGTTATTGCAGAGTATCAAGCGAAAGGCGGAAAATAAATGAATTTAGTAACAGTAGGTTTTTTCTTAGGAATTGTTGGTTTAACATTAATAGTTACATATATTGCAGCGAAACGTACTTCTTCTGCAAGCGACTTTTATACAGCCGGTGGAGGACTTAAAGGTTGGCAAAATGGTTTTGCGATCGCTGGTGACTACTTATCGGCAGCTGCATTTCTTGGGGTGTCCGGCGCAATTGCGTTAACGGGCTTTGATGGCTTCTTCTTCTCGGTTGGTTATGTAGTAGCAAATTTAGTTCTTCTATATGTAATTGCAGAACCAATGCGTAATTTAGGTCGTTTTACATTAGCAGATATGTTAACTGCACGCTTCAACGAAAAACGTATTCGTGGTGTTGCTGCAACGGGTACAATTATTATCGTTATCCTTTATATGATTGCGCAATTAGTAGGTGCAGGTGCACTTATTAAATTACTATTTGGTATTGAGTACTCTGTTGCTGTTTTAATCGTAGGTGTCATGATGACTGTTTATGTATTATTCGGTGGTATGACGGCTACTTCTTGGGTTCAAATTATTAAAGCTGGACTTCTACTATTTGGTACAGGCTTACTTGCAATCCTAGTCCTTGCTAAATTCGATTTCTCTTTAGTGAAGATGTTTGACACAATCGCCACAGATCATGGCGAAGAATTTTTAGTACCAGGTTTAAAATATACAAGTTCTCTTGATTCTGTATCAATGATGATGGCACTTGTTTTAGGTACATCTGGTTTACCACATATTTTAATGCGTTTCTTTACAGTTAAAGATGCGAAAACTGCACGTTCATCTATTTCTTGGACAACTTGGATTACGGCTATTTTCTTCTCACTAACAATTTTCTTAGGCTTCGGCGCTATGCATTTTGTAGGTTTAGATTCTATTCTTGCTGAAAGTAAAGCAGGTAATACGGCTGCCCCACTTCTTGCTTATTATCTTGGTGGCGATGTATTGATGGCATTTATCGGTGCAGTAGCGTTTGCAACAATCTTAGCAGTGGTATCTGGTTTAGTATTAACAGGTGCCTCAGCAATTTCTCACGATATTTATGGTGAAATCATTAAAGACGGTAAATTAACTGAGAAGCAACAAGTATTAGCTGCTCGTACTGGGTCTATTTCAATTGCAATTGTTTCTATTATCCTTGCGTTATTTGCACAAAGCTTAAACGTATCATTCTTAGTGTCATTTGCGTTTTGCATCGGGGCTTCTGCCAACTTACCAGTAATTCTTTACACGATCTATTGGAAAAAGTTCAATTCTACAGGTGCGGTTGCAGCAATGGTTACCGGTTTAGTGTCGTGCTTAGTTTTAGGAGCAATGGGTCCAAATATTTGGAATCCAATTGAAGGCGCTGCCATTTTTGTAGGTAATCCATTAGTACCATTATCAGTACCAGCAATTATCACAATTCCGCTTGGCTTCATCGCTGGCTACTTAGGTTCTGTTTTATCAACGAATAAAGTTTCTCAAGAGGAAGCTGATCGTATTTATAAAGAGATTCGTGTAAAAGCGAATACGGGTGTGTCTGTTTCAGATATTTCCCATTAAGTTTAAATCTCTTTTAATTCATGAATCGTTTAAAAAAAGCAAAAAAAACTCGACTTCAATCGGTTTTTTTTGCTTTTTTATTATAAAAATGAAAATAATATATTTATTGAGCAATATCATTTCTTCAGAAAAAAGCGCTTTCAAAATGTATCTTTCATATGAAAAAATTGTACATACATTTTCAAAAACAATTCAAATCTCTCAAACTATCCCTTCTAATATTTGCTCAAGAAGCTAGTATTATGTATGCCTACTGTAGTTATCCGAATATTCCGAAATCCTTTATTTTCTAGGAGTTGTCTCTTATTTTCTGTTTAAAGTCTCTTTTCTAAAAAATTATTTTTTCATAATTTTTCTGAAAAGTATTGCAATTTTGTGAACCGTCTCATAGAATTAAGGAGTGAATTCACTTTAGTAGCAAAAATAAGTATTAAAGCAGTAAAAATAAACACAAAATGGGGAATGTTTATGTCGAACAATCAAACTGGTAAAAGCATCGTAGTTGATTACGACGCTATTGCAAATCAAGAGTCTTTTAAAGCACTTGTACGAAAAAAGTCGACGTTTCTTTGGTCAATGACGGTATTCTTTTTAGCAGCATACATGTTACTGCCAATTTTGACTTCGTACACAACGATTTTACACCAAAAGGTACTTGGGGAAGTTACTGGGGTGTGGTTTTATGCAGGGGGATTATTCGTAATGACATGGAGTTTATGTCACTTATACGTAGCTAAAGCAAATAGCTATGATAAAGAAGCACAAGCGATTATCGCAGAATATGAAAACGGAGGTGGCCGCCGATGAGCTTTATTGCACTCTTTTTCTTCGTATCCATTGTAGGTCTTACATTAGTAGTTACATGGTGGGCATCTAAACGTACTTCTTCTGCAAGTGATTTCTACACTGCGGGTGGTGGTTTAACTGGCTGGCAAAATGGACTAGCTATCGCTGGTGACTACTTATCAGCAGCATCATTCCTAGGTATCGCTGGTGCGGTTGCATTATTCGGGTTTGATGGTTTCTTCTTCTCTATCGGATACTTAGTAGCTTACTTAGTTGTTTTATACATCGTAGCTGAGCCATTACGTAACCTTGGTAAGTTCACACTTGCTGACATGATCACAGCTCGTTTTAACAGCTCAAAAGTTCGTGGTACAGCAGCGTTAAGTACAATTACAATTGTATTGTTCTACAT
>JAVWJE010000125.1:0-3813 GCA_036639135.1 Carnobacterium sp.
TTTGTGCAATTTGATTCAAAGGAGTTGGAGCTCCATAATAAATGATTTGAATACGGTCTAATAATGCAGCATTAGCACGTCCTGCTCGAATACTTCCTAATTCTCTTTGAAAAGCTTGTTCAGCTTTAATCATTCTTTCTTTTGTTTCTTTTAATAATTCTGTACTCATTATCTTTTCCCCCTAACAGTAGTCCCGATTGTTTCACCTAAAACAACACGCTTAATATTTCCAGGTTCATTAAGATTAAAAACAACTAACGGGATATCGTTATCCATACTCAATGAACTTGCGGTTGTATCCATTACTTGAAGGTTCTTATTTATAATATCTAAATGAGTTAATTCATCATACTTAACAGCTGAACTATCCAACTTTGGATCTGCTGAATAAACGCCATCAACATTATTTTTGGCCATCAATATCACATCAGCACCAATTTCAGCTGCACGTAAAGCCGCTGTAGTATCTGTAGAGAAATATGGATTTCCAGTACCGCCTGCAAAAATTACAACACGGCCTTTTTCCAAATGTCTTTCAGCTTTACGACGAATATAAGGTTCAGCAATTTGTCGCATCTCAATAGAAGTCTGTACTCTTGTTGGAACTCCAACATTCTCTAAACAATCTTGTAACGCCAAAGCATTCATGACTGTCGCTAACATTCCCATATAGTCAGCTTGGGCTCTTTCCATTCCCATTTCAGAACCGACCTGTCCACGCCAGATATTTCCACCACCGACAACAATTGCAATTTCTACACCTAATTCTTTTACTTCTTTTATTTCTTTACATATATTATTAATAACTGGTGGCTGAATGCCAAACCCTGTATCTCCAGCTAATGCTTCTCCACTAACTTTTAATATAACACGTTTGTATTTCGGTTCAATCATCTTTTTCCCTCCATTGACTCTTACACACTTTGTTTAGTCTACCATATTTTACTGAAAACTTCATTTACAATCTATAATAATAACTAAATTAATTTTATATTAATAAACTAAATGACTTCTATTATGTAATAAAATTAAATGACATAAAAAAGGAACACAACTAAACTGTGCTCCTTTTTCATAATAATTATTTATTCACTTGACTCATTACTTCTTCTGCAAAGTTTTCTTCACGTTTTTGAATGCCTTCTCCAACTTCAAAGCGAACAAAAGATTTTACTGATGCGCCTTTAGAAGCAACGTATTTACCTACAGTTGTATCTGGATCTTTAACAAAAGGTTGATCTACTAAACAAATATCAGCTAGATATTTGTTTAAACGTCCAACAATCATTTTTTCAACGATGTTAGCAGGCTTGCCTTCATTTAAAGCTTGTTCTGTTAATACTTTTGTTTCGTGATCAATTTCTTCTTGAGAAACTTGCTCGCGAGAAACATATTTAGGATTAATTGCAGCAATATGCATAGCAATATCGCGCGCTAATTCTTCATCATCTGATCCTTCAATAACAGCTAAAACTGCAATACGTCCACCCATATGAGTGTAAGCGCCAAATGCGTCTCCGTCAGTTTTTTCAACACGTGAAAAACGACGTAATCCGATTTTTTCACCAATTTTAGTTGTTGCTGAAAGAACTTCAGATTCAATTGTTCCGTCTCCAGCTTCTAATGCTTGAGCGTCTTCAAGAGTTGAAGGATTCCCTTTAGCTATTGCAACAGTAACATCTTTAACTAATTTTTGGAATTGCTCGTTTTTTGAAACAAAGTCTGTTTCAGAGTTGATTTCAGTGATTGAACCTACGTTACCATCAACATATACTCCTGCTAAACCTTCAGCAGCAATACGATCAGCTTTTTTAGCTGCTTTAGCCATACCTGTTTCTCTTAAATAATCAACCGCAGCATCAATATCTCCATCAACAGCGACTAGAGCTCTTTTTGAATCCATCATACCTACGCCCGTCATATCGCGTAATTCTTTAACTAACTTAGCTGTTACTTGTACCATTATACTATTCCTCCTAGTAAATTCTTATTTCTTTATAAAAATAGCTGTCTCCGCTAAATTTGAAATGATGCCGCTTCGTGTAAAGTCGCTTCTCACTTCTCCTTTTGCTCGAGACAGCTGTTAATTATTTAATTATTCAGCGTTATTTCCTTCAACAACTTCAACGATTTCTTCAATTGATGCAGTTTCAGTAGCTGCTGGCGCTTCAGCTGTAAAAGTTTCTTCTACAACTTCGTCTTCTCCTTGATTTCCTTCGATCATAGCATCAGCCATTTTTGAAGTAATCAATTTAACAGCACGGATTGCGTCATCATTTGATGGGATAATTACATCAATCTCATCAGGATCACAGTTTGTATCAACCATTGCTACGATAGGAATGTTTAATTTGTGAGCTTCTTGAATTGCAATACGTTCTTTACGTGGGTCAACAACGAACATAACGTCAGGGATTCTAGGCATATCTTGAATTCCGCCTAAGAATTTCTCTAAACGATCGCGTTGTTTTAATAAGATTCCAACTTCTTTTTTAGGAAGAACTTCAAACGTTCCGTCTGCTTCCATTTTGTTGATTTCTTTTAGACGTTTGATACGTTTTTGGATTGTATCCCAGTTAGTTAATGTTCCACCTAACCAACGGTGGTTAACGTAGTATTGTCCTGAACGGATAGCTTCTTCTTTAATTGCTTCTTGAGCTTGTTTTTTTGTACCTACGAATAAAGCGATTCCGCCATTTTCAGATACTTCTTTCATGTATGTGTATGCTGCGTCAGCTAACTTAACTGTCTTCTGTAAATCGATGATGTAGATACCGTTTCTTTCTGTAAAGATAAAACGTTTCATTTTCGGGTTCCAACGACGTGTTTGGTGACCGAAATGTACGCCTGCTTCTAGCAATTGTTTCATTGAGATTACTGCCATGATTTGTTTCCTCCATTGGTTTTATTTTTTCCTCCCCCAAGTTCAACTGTAAGGAGACTTGATAAATCAAGCACCGTCCTTTACATCCGCTGGGGTGTGAAATTATTTGGTACTTTAGCACCGCTTACTATTATAGTGTCTATTCCTAAATAAATCAAGTGAAAAGTATAAAAAATACTTTTATTAAAAAAAGACTATTTAACACTATGGTTTAACATACGCTGCTCCTGCATGTTGTTGTTCGATGACTTCTAAAATTCCAGCAGAAACTATTTTTACTGCAGGATTTAATTGTTCTTTTTTTATACTATTGCTTTGCATAGAATTATTGCAAGCAGTGAAATAGATCCCTTGTTGCAAAAGCGTATCTATTTCTTGTGCAACTTCAGGGTCTAAATATCCTTTTATGGCTGAACCATTAACAACCACTTCTACCTCAAACTCGATTTGTTCTTTTATTAAATTACGTAAATTCCCTAGGACTGTTAACCACTTCTCTTGTTCATCAATATGAATGATAACTTTTTTCATACAGCACCTACTTAACTTTTTTTCAGTTATTTTATTGCACGTTTAGTTTCCAATACTTAATATTTCGCGAATGTCTGCTTCTGTTAACTGGGTCAAGGATTGTGGTTCTTTGCCTTCAGAAGTGATCACTTGATCAAATAAGGCTTTCTTCTCTTGTTGCATCGAATTAATTTTTTCTTCTATCGTTCCTTCTGCAATTAGACGCCATACCTCAACAACTTTTTTTTGACCTAAGCGGTGAGCACGTCCTGCTGCTTGCTCTTCCACTGCAGGATTCCACCATAAGTCGTATAAGATGACTGTGTCTGCTCCTGTTAAGTTTAAACCCGTACCACCGGCTTTCAATGAAATAAGGAAAATCTCTTTTTCACCATCATTGAAACGGTTAACCATTTCTA
>JAVWJE010000126.1:0-3641 GCA_036639135.1 Carnobacterium sp.
ATATGTCTCAATTTTGATTCAAAATCAGGATGGAGTCACGAAATATAGCAAAGAATATCTTGGGAGAATGGTTTATCTAGCCTCTCAAGATAAGGTTGAGTTGGCAATTGGTGATTCCATCACTGTTTACCATGCTGAATTTAAAGACAGATTGCTAGTTCAAAATCAAGCAACGACTGAATCATTAGAGAAAGAACAAACTATTACGTATCAAGTGACAGAAAAAGGACTAATGAATTTAAAATAAACAACAGTCAATAAATTAAATTTACAAGTTAGTTAGACCGGATTAAACTATACTTTATTAGTTCTAAAATTTATTTATTTTGTAACATGTAGCTTGGGAGAATAACTCTCAGGCTACTTTTTTCTGTTGCGATTAATCTTTACAATATTAATTAAGGAAATTAGCATCGATCTAAAATAAATCATTTTAAGATAAACTATTTATATACATAAGCCTTGATTATTTTCGAGAATTGTAAAGAAAAAATTTAGTAAAAAAGCTAGAGGAATAACTGTTTGTTTAAAAAAATAAAGCTTGTATTGAATCTAGCATAAAACCAAAATCTCCCTATAGTGAGGTAATTAATGAGCATATGGTTGGTTTAAAATCCATTATACTAAGGTATATAAGATTGAAACTAAGTTATATGTCAGAAGAGTTCAGATGTAAGACGATAACTTGTTAGAGAATGAAGGAAAGAAAGGCGGAAAAAAATGCGTATAAAAAGTGGAATACTTTGGGTCTTCATTGCAAGTCTATTATTACTTTTAGGATGGACCAATCAGGTAAAAGCCAATGAAAGTGACTATACAGTTAGAGCTATGTTAGCTGAAAATCAAAATCCAGCAATTTCTAGTTATTTTGATGTGACAGTTGCTCCAGGTGAAAAACAAACTTTTACCATTGTTATTACAAATAATACAACTGAAGAGAAAGAATATAAAATTGAACCTGGTACAGCTGTTACAAATAGTAATGGTGTAATTGATTATAGTCTGAAGAAAGCTAAAATAGATTCAACATTACTCAATAGTTTTGAAGAGCTCACTTCTGATGCACAAACAGTAAAACTAGCTGGTAGCGAAAAAAAACAGATTGATTTTGTATTTGAGGTTCCCAAAGAAAGCTTTACGGGTATGTTACTTGGTGGCTTTGTTGTTACCCCTATTGAAAAGAAAAAGAGTGACCAACCCATTATAAATGTATACACTCATACAATCGCAGCGGTTGTGAGAGAATCAAGTGCTCCAGTCGAACCTGATTTGAAGTTAAACGAGATTAAAATTGGGCAGATAAACTATCATAATGTGGTCCAATCAGAGATTCAAAATACAAGTCCCACGATTATTAGTAAATTGAAAATCGAATCAGTCATTACTAAAAAAGGTGAGTCTAAAGTCCTTTATCAGAAATCTAAAGAAAACTTGAAGATGGCTCCTAACTCTACAATTGATTATCCGATTTCGATTAAAGAAAAATTCACAGCTGGTGATTATACCGTGCATATTAGTGCTTCTAATGAAAATAAGAATTGGAAATTTACAAAGAACTTTACGATTAATGAAGAAAAAGAGCAAGAGTTGAATGCTAAAACGATTGATTTAGATACTCCTTTTCAATATTATTACATGATTGTAGTAATAGCTTTGTTAATTTTATTGACAATAGGAATCAAAGTCTATTTAAAAAAGAAAAAGGAAAAAGAAAAAGCTCGTAGTGAAAGAAGGAGATAATTAAATGAAAAAGTTTAGTGTTTTCTGTTGTTTGCTATTGGTATTGTTTGGTGTAGAAGGAAGAGCTTTGGTAGGAGCTATTACAACGGAAAAATGGGTTGATGAAGAATCTAGTGAAATCAACGAAGAAGATAAAAGCGAAGTACCAGATGAAAATGTAGAAGAGCAAGAATATACGATTGATGAAGAAGCTGGTTTGGCTCCAGAGACAAAGCTAACAGAAGAGTTGCCTAGTAAAAATACCCGTGATGTCTATGATGATTTGAATGCAGATGGTGTTGCTCAAAAAAATAGTAAAACGATGATTGAAAACGCATTGAATTCATCATATAAAAAAGAAAAATTAGGGTATCAGTTAGGCTCAGTTGTCTCATGGACTGTATCTGCTAGTTTAATCCATACTGGTAGTGAGATGTTTGGCGAGGCAACAAATTTTAAATATACAGGCGAGACAACAGTCTCAGAAAAGGTGTCAACCCTTTTAGCTGATGGAACAATCCGATTGGATTTTAACCCCGCAACAAAAATTGCAAGTTTAACCAGACTTAAAAATAAAACTTCTGTTTTAGAGAGTGGAAATGGTTTAGCGGGTTATGCTTATAGTACTATGAAATATGTTCTTTGGTGGAACCGAGTAGAGGATCGCTTCGGAACAATTAATTCAACAGCAAAGTTATCAAATATTGTATTAGAGTTGCCCCCTAATTTGCTTGTAGCTGCAACTAATCCATTGACAGAATTGGAACAAGATAGTTCATTTACAGGTCTTCCAGATGACTATGTGACGGTTACTCAACAAATGGTTGGCGGAAGTCTATCCTATGAATGGTCAGTCAAGCCAGATACCTCAAAATTAGGGGCTCAAACAGCAAAAGTAAAGGTAACAAATACTTTGGGAGACTATAAAAATACAATTGAAGTTATGGTACCTATTATGGTGCTAGAAAAAGGACAGTTGTCAATTGAAGTACCTGCGAATTTAGAGTTTGAAGATTATAAAATAAGCAATACAGACACGATTGTAGAACGAAAAAATGCGGACTGGGAGGTGATTATTGAAGATTCTCGGCATACCAGTAACAAAGAAAAAGAAGGCTGGAATTTAACTGCGAAGGCGGGAGATTCAGAGTCCGGATTAGAGAACTATTTAGTGTTTATTGATGAAGAAGGTACAGAGCATTCCTTATTAGAAGCAGCACCAATTTTTACAAGACTAGAACATACAGAAAATACGGTCATAAATTGGTCGAAAAATAAAGGGATACTTTTAAAAATACCTAAAAAAAATGATTTAAGCCCAAATCAACAGTATCAAACAACTATTGTATGGAATGTAAATGAAGGGCCCTAAAAAAAGAAAAGGAGCAACATAAGATGAAAAAATTAACTATGGTAACAATTGGTATGAGTATTTTAGGTGGAACAGTTTTAGGAGGTTTCGCACCAGAAATAGGAGCAGCAGAAACAGCGAGTAGCCAAGCAAATATTAATATTTTAGGTGGCGAGTTAAGTATCACAAAAGCTGAAGATATTGATTTTGGTGAAATTAAAATTGATGGAAAAGACCATACAAAAGACGGAAATGATATTTCTGTTACATTTAGTGACTATCGAGGTTCAGCAGCAGAAGGCTTTGAGCTAAAGGTCAAAAGTGATAACGCATTTGCAAATAAAGGGTTAAATTTAGAGCTCACTCCAAAGAGTATTAACGATAAACAAGGAACAATTGGAGCTAAATTTGAATTAACAGATGAATTTAATCAACTAGTAAGTGCTGATAAAGATGCGATTACCGGAGAAGCAACCGATTATGATTTGTTAGTGGGAACACATTTAAGTGCCTCTAAAAAAGCGAAAGCAGGAACCTATCAAACAATATTAACGTGGGATTTAAGCGCAAC
>JAVWJE010000127.1:0-3552 GCA_036639135.1 Carnobacterium sp.
TGCTGTGTTCGGCATGGGAACAGGTGTGACCTTCTTGCCATCGCCACCACACATAGTCTTAACTTATTAAATTTGTTTCTTTTTGAGTTGCTTGGTACAATTGACTAAATGGAACTAATTCCCTAAACGTCTTTTTAAATTTTACCGTATCTTATTAAGAAATACAAGCTTATTTTTAACTGTTTTTATTAAATGTGGCCTATTCCTCATTTAATATGCTTGATTTCTTATGAAATATCTTTTTATTTTTTTTATAATTGGGTTGTAAGCACTTTCTTAGTGCGTGTTTCATTTTTTCTATTATACCTACACTTGATTCGTCAAATGTTAGTAAAAAGGGAGGCTAATGGTATCGCAATAATAATAAAATTTAGACAGAAGCTATTTGGTTATTATAAAGGAGGAAACTATTTTGGAAAACAACAAACAAGCTAAGAAGAAATTTTCAATGCCATCATCATTTACTGTTTTATTTCTTATTATTGTCTTTATAGCAGTTTTAACTTGGATTATCCCTGCTGGAACATACGATATGGATGATGCTGGTAATATTTTATCAGGAACCTTTCACACGGTTGATTCTCAACCACAAGGGATTTGGGATGTTTTTATTTCTCCTATAAAAGGGATGTTAGGTACAGATACAACACCTGGCGCTATTGAAATTTCTTTATTTATTTTAATTCTTGGAGGATTTTTAGGAGTCGTCACAAAAACAGGCGCCCTTGATGCTGGGATCGCATCTATTGTAAAAAACTATAAAGGAAAAGAGAAAAAATTAATTCCTATACTCATGTTCCTCTTCGCTATTGGAGGGACCACTTATGGGATGGCTGAGGAAACAATGGCCTTTTATCCTTTAATTATTCCAGTTATGATCGGTGTTGGTTTTGATACTGTTGTTGCCGTTGCCATTGTTTTAGTTGGATCGCAAATAGGCGTTCTCGCTTCAACTGTGAACCCTTTCGCTACTGGAGTTGCTTCTCAAGCTCTCTCTATTAGCCCTGGTGAAGGAATTATTTGGCGATTAATTTTCTTCGCTGTCATGTATGTTGTGTCAACATTATACGTTTACCGTTACGCTATAAAAGTTGAAAAAGATCCAACTACTTCTTTAGTTGCTGAACAGAGAGAAGAAAATATTGCTTACTTTAAAATACCTGAGGATCAAGAAGAAATGGATAAACGTCAACGCAATGTAATGATTTTATTCGCACTTTCATTCCTTATCATGATTTTATCCTTGGTCCCTTGGACTGCATTAAGTGCTAATTGGACTTTCTTTGAAACATTTAACTCTTTCTTACTTGGCATACCATTTATCGGTCCTCTACTTGGTGAAAGAATGATTCCTTTAGGTGATTGGTATTTCCAAGAAATCACAATGTTATTCTTCCTAATGGCAGTTGTAATTGGTTTATTTTATAGAATGCCTGAAGGAGATATTGTTGATTCCTTTATAGAGGGTGCAAAAGATTTATTAAGTGTAGCATTAGTAGTAGCCATCGCTCGTGGTATACAAGTAGTCATGAATGATGGGTTAATAACTGCAACAATCCTACATTGGGGAGAAAAAGGCCTAAGTGGTTTGTCTCCAATTATCTTTACCATCTTAACGTACATTTTCTATATTCCAATGTCCTTCCTAATTCCATCTACTTCTGGATTAGCTGCTGCAACTATGGGCATTATGGGACCACTAGGGACTTTTTCAGACGTACCCCAACACTTAGTAATCACGGCTTATCAAGCTGCTAGTGGCTTTATTAATTTGATTACTCCAACTTCTGGAGTTGTTATGGGTGCTTTAGCTATTGCTAGAATTGATGTAACTATTTGGTGGAAATTTATGTTAAAACTAATGGTTATTATCTTTGTACTTTCTTGTGTCATACTTGGTGTAGCTGCTGCGCTCAGTTAAAGATTGTATTTATTTTATTCATTCATGATTTTTAAAAAGTGAAAGGAGAATTTCATGGAAACATTTATTCAAGAGCAACATAAAATCGATTGTATCGAAACCATTAAAACACTCATTTCTTATCCTTCTTATATAAGAGAAGATAATCAAGGAAACACTCCTTTTGGTGACGATATTCAAGCTGTATTGGAAAAGACGTTAGCTATTTGTGAAGATTTAGGAATGAAATCTTATATAGATCCAGAAGGTTATTATGGTTATGCCGATTATGGTAAAGGTGATGAATCATTAGCTATTCTATGTCACTTGGATGTCGTACCTCCTGGTAATTTAGATTCTTGGGAAAGCGATCCATTCAAAGCTGAAGAAAAGAATGACGCTATCTATGGAAGAGGTTCTCAAGATGACAAAGGGCCAGCAATGGCAGCTTTATATGCCTTTAAAGCGGTAGTAGATTCGGGGGTTACATTAGAAAAACGCATCCGTTTCATTTTTGGTACCGATGAAGAAACATTATGGAGATGTTTAGACCGATACAATAAATTAGAAGAACCTTCAACAATGGGATTTGCACCTGATGCTGAATTCCCATTAACCTATGCTGAAAAAGGATTGTTACAAGTTAAACTTCATGGTTCTGGAGATTCAGAATTGAAGCTAGATTGTGGAAAATCTTTAAATATCGTTCCAGATGAAGCTAGCTATCAAGGTTCCCTTAGTGGTCAATTAGAGAACGAATTAAAGTCATTAGGTTTTGATTATCAAATAGCAGAAGGAAAGATTATTGTGAAAGGAAAAGCCGTTCACGCTAAAGATGCTCCTGATGGAATAAATGCTATTACTCGTTTAGTAACAGCTCTCTCTCCACAGACTAAAAATAAAACCATTGCCTTTATTACTGAAAAATTAAAAGATGATCCAACTGGACAAACTATTTTCGGAAAGATTCAAGATGATATTTCGGGACCTCTTACCGTTAACTTAGCAACTTTAGCTATTAACGAAAAAGAATCAACTATTGGTTTAGATTTGAGAATTCCGGTTACAGCTGACAAAGATAAACTTGTTACTCAATTAACAAAAATTGCAGCAGAATATCAACTTAGTTATGAAGAATATGATTACCTGGCTTCACTTTATGTTCCAAAAGATAGTTTGTTAGTTACAACTTTATTAGATGTTTACCGTGAAAAAACGGGAGATAAAAGTGACCCGTTAACTTCTGGAGGAGCTACTTTTGCTCGAACAATGAAAAACTGTGTAGCATTTGGGGCTGTATTCCCAGATTCTGAAGTTACTTTCCACATGCCAAATGAAAAAATGACTAAACGCGATATTTACAACTCAATGGACATTTATGCAGAAGCTATCTATCGCTTAGCTTGTAAATAGAAAGAGAAAGAAAATGACTTTAGTGAGTTTAATTACTCACTAAAGTCATTTTTATTTTTTTCTTAAAATACAAGCCATATTTCTTATTAATATCATTAAGTGTAGAAATAACTAAAATAAAACGGATCATTTCGGTGTCAGACACAGCAAAATAATCCGTTAGTAGATAAATAACAAATATGTTATCTATTTATGTATAAAATTGCTTAATAAAGCAACTGGGCTAGCTGGATTCGAAC
>JAVWJE010000128.1:0-3296 GCA_036639135.1 Carnobacterium sp.
ATAAAACACCGAAAAAAATTGTTGACGCTTTTGTACCGAATGATAAAAACGAATCCGTAATTACAAAATCAACAGCTGGTGGAGATAAAGAAAAATCAAACCTAATTAGCAGTATTATGCCACCTAAAGAGCTGACTAGCTCAAACCAAAACGAAAAAGAGTCGGCATTGTTGGCTTTAAAAAATAGTGTTGATGAAGAACAAAACAAATTACTAGCATTACAAAATGAAAAAAATAACAATTTGATACAGCTGGATAATAAAACACCTGAAAAACTAAGTGTTCCGAAAAATCCTGATGAAAACGAAAAACCAACAAATCCTGATAAACCTGTTTTACCTATAGAACCAATTGATCCAATTGAGCCGACCGACCCTGTAGACCCAACCGAACCAACAGACCCTGAAGAAATTCCAACTGACTACACTGTTTTATCTAGTCTTTATGAAGAGTCAAAATCAATTCAATTAAATTTATATTTATCTATTAGTATCGGACATTTCAGTAATGAAATGTTGGTATCTTCTCGTATCTTATCTGATTCGAACGCAAGCCAGGAGCAAGTCGATGTTCAAGTACAAAGACTCCAAAACTCGATTTATGAGCTTGTTTTAAAAGGGGACAAAACACAGTTAGTAAGAACAATTTCTTATTACAATTCACTTGATAAAGAAATCTATACACCACAATCATTAGCAATTGCTGACGTAGCGCACAGTAAAACAGTAGCAATCAGAAATAATCCTGAAGTAAGCCAGGTACAAGTTGATGAAGCAGTGCAGGCATTACAAAGCGCAATTGACCAATTAACTAAGCATGACGAGCCACTTTTAAGTTTAGTATTCCTGAATCGGGTTATTGCACAAGCTGAAGCTTTAACAGAAACCGACTACACACCTGATAGTTATGCTGTATTAGCTTCTGAATTGCAGTTAGCCAAAGAATTGGTTACTAGAGAGGATTTAACAAAGGCTGAAGTCGAAGCGCAACAAAGCTCACTAGAGCAGGCAATAAGCCAGCTGGTGAAAAAAGCAGATAAAACAGCGTTGCTATCAGCTTTAGAACGTGCAAATAGCATTGATAGAAACCTTTATACGGTTGAATCGCTTACTATATTAGACCAGGTAATTAATAGCCTGCAGGGGATTACTTCAGATGATAATGCAACACAAGAGGACGTAAACAATTCAGTTGCGTTAATTGAAGAAGCTTTAAACCAGCTAGAGTTGGAAGAAATTGAACAGCCTGTTCAAGAAGAAAGTTTAGAAGAATAACTATTATAGAGGTGGTATGACTTATGGATATTGAGTTGAAATGGGAGAAATATAAAAACGAAAAAATGCAAAATGACACTATTAAGAAATTAAACTATATTCTACCTTCATTAGTGGTTATATTTTTCATTTTCTTTATGATAGCTGTTGAACTTGATAAGTATACAATGGCTGTTAATTCAGCATTTCTTTGTATGTTCAATTTAGTAGCTTTGGTTTTAAGAATAAGTTATTTAGAAAATTCGAATAAAAATAAAAAGGAAACATTCTTTAGGGAAAATAAAGACCAAATCTATAATCTACAAATAGATGAGACTTTAGAATTAACCGATGTTTTACAAGAACATGAAAAGAAAACTTTTCTTATTATTACTAGTGAAATCAGAGGTAGGAGGAAACAAACCTTTCATTTTTCTACCAAATCTAAAAATGGGAATGAGACTAGAGTATACGAAAAAGAAAATGAGAGTGAGTTTTTTTACCGTCAAATTAATAAATTTGAAGATGAGAAACCTAGACTTGAGGTAAAAGCATATAAATTCGCGTCAAAATTATTAGAAAATGAATTTAATACTTTTATTAGCTCTCATTTACGCTATTGCTATCAATACACTTTTTTTGTTCCTGAAGGAAGCGTGAAAAAATTATTTGTATAGTTGAGAGGTGTAATCATTGAAAAAAATGTGGATAGGAATAATAACCTCATTGATTCCTGTTGTATTTATGGGAACCGTTGTACTAGTAATCATTTTTTCAATAGGTGGTCAAAGTAGCGGTTCTACTTCACTAGAAAGCTGTCAAACAGCTGGAAGTGGAGTAACAGACTTGAATTTTAATAAGGAACATTTTATTAAAACCGTTCAAGAAAAAGGGAACGCCTTTAGTGATAAAGCAGATAAAATTATTTCAGAATCTGAAAAAGCTGGTGTCAGCCCGATTTTATTTGTTGCGATTATGGCACATGAGAGTGCATGGGGAACGAGTAGCGCCATAAGAAATAATAATAATCCAAGCGGGCAAATGAGTGCTTCAGGTATTATTTCTTATGCAACCTTAGATGAAGGTATAGAAGCTACTGGTCGAACATTGCATAACCTGGTAATTGAACGTCAGTTAGATACGGTAGAAAAATTAGGGAGCGTATACTGTCCAGTTGGGGCAGATAACGACCCTACAGGCTTAAATAAGAATTGGGTTCCAACTGTAAAAGATATGATGAAAACATTCAGTGGAACTGATGATAACTCTAATTTAGCAACTGGTGGCGGTTGTTCTATAAACGATATTGGTGTAACTGGTGACAAAATGAATTATTTTGATGACATTTTCGAGCTTGCTAAGCTTCAGCTGGGTAAACCATACGTTCTAGGGGCTGATATTAGCTCTATAGACCCCGTTAGTTTTGATTGTGGAGCATTTACATTGTGGTTGTTCCAACAGAAGAAAATCACCGTTAAATTCAATCGTATAGCACAAAATCAATACGATAATACAAGGAGAATTAATGACAATGAAGTAAAAGCTGGGGATCTTATTTTTTTCCATTCAACCTATGATACTGGACGAGGGGAATACATTACCCACGTTGGAATGGTCATTTCTGACACCCAATTTATTCAAGCTGGTGGAGACAGAGTTCAAATTTCAGATATGAACAATGATTACTATAAATCCCATTTTGCTGGCTTTGGGCGTGTTGAATAGCTAAAGAAAGGTGTTAAAACTATGCTAAGTGTAATGATGGAGGTCATTTTTGGGCTTATAGGTACTTTGGGGATTTTCTTTTTATCGATAGGCGTTCCTTATTTATCTGTAAAAAAATATTTTGAGGAAAAAGAATTTTATTTAGATAAAAGCAATAGAAAAATAATTCTAAAAGAATCCGTTCTTAATAAATCATTGCGTAAAAAGCATTTAAAAAAAGTTAAACTACATTTGAAAGATTTATCTAAAGAAAAAAAACGAATGACTTTCATTGGAGACATTTACGAACAGACGGTAATTGGCAAAAATATAGTTTAT
>JAVWJE010000129.1:0-3221 GCA_036639135.1 Carnobacterium sp.
TGAGTTGAATCAAAAAAACACCAATTGTTCTGTGAAAAAGAGACGATAAACCAGTCGACATGTTATTTTGTCTCGACTGGTTTTTTTGTATTTTTTAACAGGTTAAGACTAACCACTTGTTAATGATGCTAACTTGAAAGAAACAATAAATTCTCTCTATGTGAAAGAACTAATAAGTCAGATTAGTAATTACATTGGTCAAAACTAATGATAAAAAGATAAAAGCGTACTTCAAATAAGAGACAATATTCAAAAATTGATTGTATGAAAGAGGAGGATGAGTATTTATAAAATACAATGCAACAAAAATTTTACAACAGTAGTATTAACGAAAAGATGAGGTTGTTTTATCAGAATACCTATTAGAACAAGGATTTTCTCATCATTTTTTAATTTTATATCATAAAAACAAATTTTTTTAAAACTTTTTTTAGTTATAAAAAATGTATAATCATTGCAATTATACAGCATAAACACTCAATACTGACTGTATATACTCAATAAAGAATAAATATAGAATAGGAGTAAAAAAATGTGACGAAATCGACATTTCGTTTGAGGTGTATGGTTTTCTATTTTATATTGTTAGCGTTATCATAAGGATGTAAATAAGAACTAGAGGAGGAAATGAAAGTGAATAATCCCATTCAAGTCAATTCAGAAATTGGTAAATTAATAAAAGTTATGGTGCACCGCCCAGGTAAAGAGATGGAAAACTTAATGCCTGACTATTTAGACAGATTATTATTTGATGATATTCCTTATCTTAAAGGAGCTCAAGAAGAACACGATAATTTCGTTAAAGAAATGGAAAACGAAGGAGTCGAAGTCCTTTATTTAGAAAAATTAGCTGCAGAAGCTATCGATGCTGGAAATGTAAAAGAAGCGTTTATTGATCAGTGGCTATTAGAAACAGGTATTGTTTCAAAAAACGTTAAAGACATTGTAAAAGAAGAATTATTGAAATTAGATACTTTCGATATGGTTCTTAAAACAATGGAAGGTTTTAGAAAAACAGAAGTTAAAGCAACACACTTTGATAATTCATTAGCGGATCAATTAGAAAGCGACTATCCATTCTTAGTGGACCCAATGCCAAACCTATACTTTACACGTGATCCTTTTGCAACGATGGCTAACGGTGTAACCATTAATAAAATGTTTGCTGAAACACGTAACCGTGAAACGATTTATGGAGACTTTATTTTCAATTATCACCCAGAATATAAAGAAAACGTAGACAAATTTTACTCACGTGATGAAGAAGACCGTATTGAAGGTGGAGATGAGTTAGTCCTTTCTAAGGATATTCTGGCTATCGGTATTTCACAACGGACAGATTCTCGTGCAATTGAAAAATTAGCAAAACGTGTATTCAAAGCGGGTGCTTTTAAAGAAGTATTAGGATTTGATATCGGTGAGCATCGTAAATTCATGCACTTAGACACTGTATTTACAATGGTTGATTATGATAAATTTACCATTCACCCAGAAATTGAAGCAGGATTACGTGTCATTTCTATCAAGCCAGGCAAAGATGGAGAAATTATACTTGAAGAAAAAGAAAGCAAAAAACTAGATGAAGTATTAGCAGAAGCTTTAGGTTTAGATAAAGTAACTTTACTTCGCTGTGGCGGAGGAAGTCTTGTAGATTCAGCTCGTGAACAATGGAATGATGGATCAAACACATTAACAATTGCACCAGGTGTCGTTGTTGTTTATGACCGTAACACAATTACGAATGATTTGTTAGAAGAAGCTGGATTAAGATTAATTAAAATTCCAGGAAGTGAATTAGTACGTGGTCGTGGGGGCCCAAGATGTATGACAATGCCTTTTGTTCGTGAAGATCTAAATTAATTAGTGTTGATTTTTACTAGAAGGTAAACTAAAAAACTTATTGGAGGAACATAAAAATGAATAATATTTTTCAAGGACGCAGCTTATTAGCAGAAAAAGATTTTACAAAAGAAGAGTTAATGTATCTGATTGATTTTTCACTTCATTTAAAAGAAATGAAGAAAAAAGGAATTCCTCATCATTATCTAGAAGGCAAAAATATCGCATTATTATTCGAAAAATCTTCTACGCGTACACGTTCAGCATTTACAACTGCTTCAATTGATTTAGGCGCTCATCCTGAATATCTTGGTAAAGATGATATTCAATTAGGTAAAAAAGAATCAGTTGAAGATACAGCTAAAGTGTTAGGCGGTATGTTTGATGGAATCGAGTTCCGTGGATTTAAACAATCAAATGTAGAGAAATTAGCTAAATTTTCGGGTGTTCCAGTTTGGAATGGTTTAACAGATGAATGGCATCCAACACAAATGATTGCTGACTTCTTAACAATTAAAGAAAACTTTGGAAAAGTAGAAGGAATTACTCTTGCATATGCTGGAGATGGCCGTAACAACATGGCAAATAGTTTATTGGTCACAGGTGCTATCTTAGGTGCAAATATTCGTATTGTAACGCCTAAAGAATTGTTCCCAGAACAAGACATTATTGATATGGCAGAAAATTTTGCTAAAGAATCTGGTAGTAAATTATTAATTACAGACGACGTTAAAGAAGGCGTTAAAGATGCAGATGTTCTTTATACTGACGTTTGGGTATCAATGGGGGAAGAAGACAAGTTCGAAGAGCGTGTAAACTTATTAAAACCTTACCAAATCAATATGGACATGGTTAAAGCAACTGGAAAAGAAAACATGATTGTCTTACACTGTTTACCAGCTTTCCATGACACAGAAACAGATTATGGTCAAATGGTTAAAGAAAGATTTGGCATTAGTGAAATGGAAATAACAGATGAAGTTTTCCGTAGCAAATATGGTAGACAATTTGATCAAGCTGAAAATAGAATGCACTCTATCAAAGCTATCATGGCAGCAACATTAGGAAACTTGTTTATTCCAAAAGCTTAAGAACGAAAAAGTAAAGGAAACAAGTTAGAGCATAAGGAAAATGGCTGTCCTTATGCTCTAACTTTATTTTTTAAAATAAAAACACTAGCAAATGAAGACGTTTCCACATATAATGAAATGGAACAAAATTTTTAAAAAACTATCATAGACAGGGTGGATAAATATGACAAAAAGAAAAATCGTAATCGCTTTAGGTGGGAACGCCATTCTATCGGATGACGCAAGTGCAGTTGCACAACAAGAAGCGTTAGTTCATACTGCTGAATATTTGGTTAAACTTATCGAAAACGG
>JAVWJE010000130.1:0-3218 GCA_036639135.1 Carnobacterium sp.
CCCCTATATAAGACACTTTTTATATTTCAGTGTCCTTTATAGAGGGAGCATATCAGATACTGTAATGGGAGTTTTTGTTTATAGTTCTGTATCCAGTGCTTCTGATCGACCAGCATGATGATGAATTTTTCTCCAGTTTACCAAACCTTCGCCAAGGCCACGTAACAGAATTTCTCCTGTTCCCATATTCGTTGCTAAAGGAATTTCATACACATCACTTAACCTTAGTAAAGCACTAACATCTGGTTCATGAGGCTGTGCAGTTAATGGATCTCTCAAAAAGATGACCATATCTATTTTATCGTCTGAAATATAAGCTCCAATTTGTTGGTCTCCACCTAATGGTCCTGATTTAAAACGATGGACATCTAAACCAGTTGCATCAATAATTCTTTGTCCAGTTGTTCCAGTAGCATAAAGAGAATGTTCTTTTAAAATATCTTGATAAGATGAAATTAATTTGACCATTTCATCTTTTTTCTTATCATGAGCAATCAATGCAATATTCAATCTTATTCCTCCTTTTTTCAATTTAATCTTACAACAATCATAACATGGAACGTATGAAATCGCATTTTTTGAGTAAGTTGTTTTTTTAGGTTACTTTACTCATTTTTCTTTATTAAAAAATAAAATTTAGATTTTTTCCTTGTTTTCTATTCTTAACAAAAAAAATATCCTTTATTCATACTTTCTTCACACTTCACCAGTATATTAAGGACATACCAATAACAACCAACTTTTTTATATTTTCATTTTACCTCATACTCCTCCAAAGTATAGGTACTACTCCTTTTAGCCACTTGTTCTTTAACAAGTGGCTTTTTATTTCTTAAAAAACCTAAATGATAATGGTGACTATTTAAAAAAATAATAAAAATAGGAATAAAATTATCTTAAAGTGCTCTAGAAAGAGATATTTTATGAAAGGTTTAGAAGAAATAGAATTAAATATTTCAGACAAATTTTTGAATGAAAAAGAAACGCAAAAAATCAATAAGTCCCTTAAAACTTTTAAAAAAAGCTGTCAAGTAACCTTTTAAACTAAAACGAAACGTTACTTATGTTACGTTTTTATCAATTGAATTTAGATAAATTGAAGACCTGTAATCTTTTCAGGAAAAAGGTACAGGTCGTCTTTAATTAAGTGGTCATTGTTGAATCGCTTATTTTCTTACGTTATACTTAGACTAACTAAACACAGAAAGAGGGATTGAACATGGGAAAAAAAGTTGCAGTCGTCGTTACGAACTTATTTGAAGACTCAGAGTTTACCTCGCCAAAAGAAGCCCTAACAAATGCTGGTCATGAAATCATAACCATCGAAAATAAAGAAGGAAATCAGGTAGTAGGAGCTAAGGAACAGGCTACTATTATAATCGATAAAGGCATTGACGATGTTTCTCCTGAAGATTTCGATGCTTTACTCATTCCAGGTGGATTCTCTCCTGATCAATTGCGCGCAGATGAGCGATTCTTAACCTTTGTTAAAGGATTTGTACAAGCTAAAAAGCCAATATTTGCTATTTGTCATGGCCCTCAACTTTTAATTAATGCTAAACTGGTTAAAGGTAAAAAGATGACATCTGTTAAACAAGTAAGTGTTGATTTGATAAATGCTGGTGCTTTATACGAAGATAGTGAAGTTGTTAAAGACGATAGTGGTTTGATTACAAGTAGGACTCCCAAAGACCTACCCGCTTTTAATAAAGCAATAGTAGACGCTTTATCTAAATAAAAAATAATCGATTACAAAGAGACTCTTACAGACAAAGAAATCTGTAAGAGTCTTTATCTATAAACTAACTAGGAAGACCTAACAAGAGAGTTTCTTCTTAGTTATTCATATTTTCCACCTATCTTTTTACATTAATAATTGGAGGATAGTCTTTTCAATCGAAAACTGTTAAAATAATAGTCACTTGAAGACCATTTTAACCGTATTGTAAATGATCTTATTTTGAAAGAATGGATGGATGTAATGAATAAAACAGCAAGACAAACTTTAGCATCATGTAAACGAGTCATTATAAAAGTTGGTACTAGTACGATTATGTATCCTAATGGGACTGTTAACTTACAACGTTTAGATAAATTATCTTTTGTTTTAAGTGATTTAAGAAACCAAGGAAAAGAAATTATTTTAGTTTCTTCAGGAGCTGTCGGTGTTGGTCTTCACCGTTTAAAATTAAAACAATCCCCTCGTTCTATTCCTGAACAACAAGCTGTTGCTTCAGTTGGGCAAAGTGAACTAATGAGTTTATATAGTACCTTTTTCTTTAATTATGGACAAATCATTGGACAAGTTTTAATGACTAGAGACATTGTGGTTTTCCCAGAAAGCCGTATGAATGCTATCAATACATTTGAACAACTCCTCAAACAAAAGGTTATTCCTATTGTTAATGAAAATGACACTGTGGCTGTCGATGAATTAGATCATGCTACTAAATTTGGTGATAACGATAAATTATCAGCTATTGTAGCGGAGATTACTCAGGCTGACTTGTTAATCATGCTGTCAGATATAGATGGATTTTATGATTGTAACCCTAATGAACACAATAATGCCAACTTATTCCATGAAATTAATCACATTACACCAGAATTATTCTCACTTGCGGGTGGAGTAGGTTCTAAATTTGGAACAGGAGGTATGGTTTCTAAACTAAAAGCGGCTGAACACGTTCTAAAACAGTCTAGCATAATGGTTTTAGCAAATGGTGCAAACCCAACAAATATCTTTAAAATTATAGCCGGTGAAGAAATTGGGACACTATTTACCCCACTAGTCGACTAATCAAAAGGAGAATTCTTAATTTATGAAAACATTAATAGAATTAGGAAAAGATGCAAAAATAGCCAGTCGCTACCTAGCTCAGGCTTCAACAAAAGATAAGAATAATGCCTTAAGAATGATGAGCTTAGCTATCTTAGATAATAGTGACGAGATAGTATTTGCCAATCAAAAAGACTTGGCTGCTGCTAATGAAAATGGGATTTCAGAGACACTATTAGATCGCTTAATTTTGAATGAAGACCGTCTTCAACAAATGGCTGATGGCCTTAACCAAATTGCTGATTTGCCTGACCCTATCGGAATGGTCGATAGCATGTGGAAAAATGAAGCCGGCTTAACCATAGGAAAACAGCGTGTTCCTCTTGGAGTAATTGGTATTATTTATGAATCACGTCCAAATGTAACGACAGATGCTGGA
>JAVWJE010000131.1:0-2874 GCA_036639135.1 Carnobacterium sp.
ACAAGATTCGTACGGCACAAACAAAGTTAGCCAATATTCCTTGCCGAATCGGTACTGATCTCCCAGCAGCATTTGTCCAATACTGGAAACTAGCTGATCTGCCTGCAGTAAAGGAAAATGTTAAGTGATATGGGGGCTCATTGAAGACTCTAACAATAATCTAAAGGCATTTAAAATCGAAACAGCATAGTTAGAGAATCAACATGAACTGAAACTGTCCAATACCTACTACCAAAGAAATTTGGATATGAAACAGTTGTCTCATGCAATTAAGCAAATGGGACTGCACCCATCTTCGCTGTATGGATATTCACCTTCGTGATTTAGGGTTGTTGCTGGAAACGCTGCAACAAAGCCTTTTGAAGAACGTGAAAAAATGTAATTTGAACAGTTAAATTATTATGCTGGAAGCTTTCAGAAATGCAGTGATGAATCTGAAAAGCATTAAACAATTTACTGTAATACTAGCTTTTATGGATTATACAGTCCTTTACCTGTTACGGAAGACACATATGAAATTAGCTCTCATTCTTATTTCTGCTATTCGAGAGGCTGCTTTTGACAAACAGAAATGCAAGAAATCGACCAACCCGATTAGTTATTTGGAAACTAAGTAACACTTTGCATTCAAACGTTGGCCTTCCCTCATAAGCTTTAATACGGGATACGAAGGTTGAAGAAAGAGATGACATCTTTGTCGATCAATGTACCCGATTATAACGCTATTGCTGTTATCAAATACTACTAATATTTTATTCAATAACAACGTCAATATGAAGAATTTTCAAGCTATTATTAGCTTTAGTTTAAGGGTTTTTAGTTCAACTATTATTTAATTATATTTTTTCTTCTAAAAGTTTTTTCAAAATTGCAGCATCTTCATAAAATTGTTGTTTTTCATCGTCTTTAACGAACTCTAACATAAAATATCTATCTCTAAATTTCCCTGTATTTTCTTGATTAATTGCCTCAATATATTCCTTCCACTCGTTCTTTCCATCAACAAGCGGATAACGTTCTATCTCCTCTTTCCAATAAAAAACATGAATATAAGCTAGCCATGGTTTGATTTTTTTTATATTAGCTACTCTTTTTTTTGTTTTCGTGCCAATACTAGGCTGCCAATACAAATAAACATTTGGGCAACTCACATCTTCCATTAATTGAACAGCACTTTCAGGAGTATCCGTTAAAGTTTTTCTATGATATTCAAAACAAATATCTATATTCTCTTTTTGAGCCAATTCAGAAATTCTTTTCGTATCCTTAACAACCTGTTCTCGGTATGATTCATCTGCTAAATCTGAACCTTTTCGGCCGGCCCATACCCGAATAGCAGGAGCAGATAAAAGAACAGCCGTTTTAAGTATCTCCTCGAACGGTGCCTCATTTTCTATTCCAACCCGATAATAAGAACCGTATGCTATAACGTCTAGGCCAGCTTCTCTAGTTATTTTCCCAACTTCTTTAGCACGCTTATGGCTATTTAGCGGTACATGAACATCTCCGCCCCATTCTATTCCATTTAAACCTGCATGGTTTGCACAATCAATAACAGCCTCAGCTGATAAATTTCTGAATGTTACAGAACACAGACCAGTTTTATTCATATGAGACTTCCTTTCTATATATGTGTTTTTCTTAGTTTAGGCCATGTGTTTAAATGCTTCTTCTGTTATTTCCCAATCTAGAGGTTTATTATCAAGATATCGCTTAAGTTCCTCTAACATATACGCACCCATTCGTCCCATCTCTCCTCCCATACTGCCAGCAATATGAGGAGTCAATACAACATTGGGTAATGTGTAAAGCATAGATGTTTTAGGTGGAGGTTCAGGACAAGTAACATCTAATATAGCCGTCAAATC
Organism: Carnobacterium sp.; assembly: GCA_036639135.1. Taxonomy (GTDB): domain Bacteria; phylum Bacillota; class Bacilli; order Lactobacillales; family Carnobacteriaceae; genus Carnobacterium_A. Next base: position 1,869 of record JAVWJE010000131.1, read on the forward strand.
TGTCCGTCTTTTAAGGATTTCTACCATCTCATCTTCTTTAACAATTGCTCCTCTAGCTGTATTGATAAATGTAGCATAGTCTTTCATTGATACTATCAACTCTCCGGTTATCATTCCGGTAGTTTCTTTTAGTAAAGGGCTATGCAAAGAAACAACATCAGATTTTTGAAAAACTTCTTCCAACGAACAAAGTTTAACGTTTAATTCTTTTGCTTCTTCTTCACTGACAAATGGGTCGTAAGCTATCACTTCTAAATCAAATGGCTGCAATAATTCGATTGTTTTTCGACCAACTGCACTTAACGAGATCAATCCTACAGTACTTTTATATGCTCCTACAACATTTATATACGGTATCTCGGGATATACTTTAGTTTCTCTTAATTTTCTTGTCATTTGCCATCCGTCTTTTAAAGAAAAAAGAATTTGTGATAAAGCATATTCTGCAACTGGTATGGCATTTGCTACATTAGCATTCATGATTTTAATTCCTGCTTTCCAAGAATCTTCTGTCACAATCTTTTTAACACTTCCTGCAGCATAGAATAAAGCTTTTAGTTTTGGTGCATGTTTTAAAAAATCTTCATCTAGCGTGGGTCCACCCCAACTAGAAAAAATGAAGTCAATATCATTTAAAATAGTTTTGTCTTCTTCTACTTCTTGTTTAGAAAGTGGTAGAGCAGTAATTTCTACTAACGTTCTAATTTCATTTTGTACATCATCAGGATAAACTTGATTTACTATATTCTTATCCATAATAAATAGTCCCTTAAGCACTTCATCACCTCATTAAGAGTTATATATTTACTTACCAAATCACTTTTTTATTTTGTTCACTTTTTATTATGAGCTTACCGTAAAGGTTTATACCGTCTGAACGAAATAGTTTATTTCCTTTACTAAATACAAATGATAGGTAAATAAAAGATAGGCTATTATTTTAATTGGGTTATTGCGACAAAGGTCGATATTATCTTTTGTGTAATTCGTGCGGTAGTAAAATGAA
>JAVWJE010000131.1:2884-3140 GCA_036639135.1 Carnobacterium sp.
CTGTATCTTTATCTGAATAATAAAGCATTAACTTAGAAGAAGTCTCTTCATTTATGATTTCTATACCATACATATTTTCAGGAGATACTACAGATACTGAATCATCTTGAACAATTTCTTTTTCTTGTAATTTAACTCTCGTTTTTGATAAAACAGTTGCTTCAATAGAAAAATCAAGAAAAGTATTGTCTGAATATATCTTTTCCGCATTCCTTAATTGATTGTAAATAGGAGAAACAATTCCCTGTTTTGTTGA
>JAVWJE010000132.1:0-3107 GCA_036639135.1 Carnobacterium sp.
TTTAAAGCAGGACAAAGAAAATCTGTTCAATCAGCTAAATCAGAAACGTATAGAGGGTAGAGATCAAGGAACCAAGAGAGGTTTATTATCCAAACTATTCGGATAACCTTTCCACTAATTATTGAATTGTGTTAAAAATATTGCATAAACGAAAAACCCCGTAACTTTCAAATCTTGGCGGACAAGAAGTTACAGGGTTGAATCCTTAGAACATATGCTTGCACATGTTCTGTGTCTAATAATACAGAACAAAAGTGCATTTGCAAACATAGAAGTTATGCAATGCAACAACTAGAATTAACCTTAGACTGTTTTGTAAACAGCATACCAAACAAGCCTTATGCTTCTGATGACTTAGCTTACGGCGTTAAGATACATAGTAAAGAAACTGCACTGCTCAAAGCATACCTACAGCCGAATCATCCGTACTATCTGCACAATATAGTTTTTGATCTTGACTATGAAGCATCATTGGCAGAGTTGCTGTATTCAAAAATAGGTATTCCACTACCTAACCTAATTATTGAAAATAAGAATAATGGCAGAAGTCATGCTGTTTACCAACTAAAGACACCAGTTTATAAAACGGATGCAAGTAGGCAAAAGCCCATAGTGCTTCTAAACGCTATTCAATGCACACTACAGCATGTTTTAGATTCGGATATAGGCTACAGTGGTTTAATCTGTAAAAACCCACTGAGCGAACGCTGGCGAACCAATACGCTTAGAAAAACACCCTACACACTGAATGAGTTATCCAACAAGTTAGAAATTAATTGGGAAGAAGTCAGCAAGCCTATAAAGCTAGATGATGCTGTTGGTTTAGGACGGAATTGTTATTTATTCCATACAGCACGACACTGGGCGTATGTAGCTATCAGGAAGTACAGAGGTGCTACCTATAACGTTTGGTTGCAATCAGTCCTTGATCACATCCTCAAGCTCAATGAGAGCATTACAGAACCACTTGGCTATAATGAGGTGAGAGGTATAGCTAAATCAATTGCACGTTGGGTGTGGAAACGTGATCCGTACTGTTATGCAATGTTTATTGAACGTCAATCAATCAGAGGTCGTAAGGGTGGTACTAAATCAAAGCGTAAATCCGTGTCAGATTCAGAGCGATCTAGGAAACCGTGGGACGAGCAAGGTATAAGTAGAGCCACCTATTACCGACATAAGAAAAATGAGACCAGATAAGCCTAAATCAGATATTAGTTGTTTTATGGCTCTAGATTGTTTTCTTCTATCTGTTTCCGAATTTCTTTTATTTTGTCTTTTACTCTTTCAATAAGGTTTTCTGTTGTTGTTCCATTTAATCTTGTACTTCCTGTGGTTTGTGGTGCTTTTGAATATTCAAATCTATTTTCACTTCCTGTGTATGGAATTTGATCCAGTTTTTGGAATATCTCCTTCTCAATTCGTTTAAAATTCTCTTGTTCTATTTCGTTGCTGTAGAAAACTATCTCTTCATTTATTTTGAATGTCTTAGTCATTAACGTTTTATCCTTATTATGGGTTGGTATTTTAAAGCTCAAAATGAGCTTTTTTTTAAAAAAAATCTACTATACTACGTATAGCATATAGAAATTTTTATAAAATAGTGGACGAATAAAGTTATGGGTATCGCACCAGAAAGAGACAGAATGCTTTTTATTGATCAGCAAATAAAGTCTTTAAAGATGGAAAAGTTAAGCTATATGAAGAAGCTTAGTGATCCTAATAAAACAAAACAACTTTATAACAGTGGTAAGAAACTATACCGATCAATTTTGGATACAGAGATAACTAAAGAAAATAGTATTTTAAGTTTTGGATCGTTTATTAAGAATGCAATTCAATTTTTGACCGATGAAGAACGCACTTACTTTACTAATTTTAAAAATGATAATTGTTTTTTTCAACAAAAGTTGTTTAAAGAGTTTGAGAACCATCCGTGCCAGATAATATTAGAGAAACATCATTCTTTAGGAAAAAGAAAAGTATTAGGTATTACCATAATTAAGCACCAACAAAGTTTAAACAAAGTTCTTAAATCTGTTTGGAGTGCAAAGATAGATTACTACATGGTCAATAGAATGCGTGAGCTTGAAGAGATTGAGAAACAGCAAAAAACTCGAAGTCAAGATGGTGAAAGTTTTGACTTTGACTTAAGAAAAAAAGAGGTAAGTACTCTGCTAAAATCTGGCACTAAACAAAAGGTTATAGCTGAAAAGGTAGGTGTTAGTCTAAGTACTGTCAAAAGATGGATTAAAGAAATGAAATCAGATTAATTTAATTATTAAAAAAAGTTATTTATTTTGTAGTTAATTATTACATATTCTTATATAATATGCTATAATAAAGTTATAGGGCAATAATTACTAATAACACATATATGCCCTTATCTCCTGCATTTCGCATCAATCAAAATTTAATCAAAATCAGCCTGCATTGAGTATTTAATATATTCGATATTTAGGATCATCTTGTTTAAAAATCAAAGAGGAAAAAATAATAGTGTCTTTACAACAATTTACACCAACAACGAACAAGTCAGTTTTAGTTTACAACCAATTTAAAGGTTTCCCTTTAGAGTCGGGTAAAACCTATCGAGAGAATAATATTAATAAAGCCAATTCGATCTTAGCTCTAGCAGTGCAGAACGGACATAATGCTTATTTGTTTGAAATCTATGAAGACCTAAACACTCAGAAGATTACCGATTCATTTAAACAAATTGATCCAACATTTAAATATTTGAAGCTAGTGTTAGACAGTCACATTAAACTATTGCTGTTCACACGATTGAATGAAGAATTGGCAACTACAATCATTTGGAACAATACAGAGGATTATGGTTTGAAAGAATCTATTGCTGATGTGAAAAACAATGCTGTGCAAGCTGCTGGCATCACATATCAACTAGCACAGCATTACCTTACACCGAAACAAGCACGTAAACAGAAACAATACTGCGGCAGTGATTTAACACATGAGGAGAAAGCCTTTTCCCTTATGTTTGAGTTGATACCTAAAGTCACATGCTAATAATAGGATTGCCTTTTGGTATTTTATTCGATCATAAGAGTCATTGTAGTCACACCAGTTGGTGAGATTACACACTC
>JAVWJE010000133.1:0-3095 GCA_036639135.1 Carnobacterium sp.
TTGAATGGTTACCGGTGAAGTCACTGACAGTACCCACTGGTAATTTTTTTCAAATAGATTTTGCACGTGAGGGGAAGAAAATGTGATTTGTTCGTTTTCATTTTCTTTTTGAAACCATCTTTGATCATAAACTGTCCCTATTTTTTTCGGTGTGTATTGTGATGGAGCATAATGAACTATTTTTCCTTCTGGATCTAATAAACTAATAGAAACGACATTTCTATTTAAACGAAAGCTCGTTCCCAATAATTCTGATATGTCTTTATCTTGTAATTCTGTTCTTTTTAATTCATCCAAAATACCATATGCGGCACCATTCATATTCATAATTTCATTCGTTAAGGTAATACTTGACTGTGTCACACTTTGACGAGTGGTTATTTTAGTATGGTTAACCAGTGTTTCTTTAAAAATAACGGACAAAAAAATTGAAAACAATAAAATAGTGATGACAGATAATATTCCTAATGCAAGTGCTAGAATGACGTGCAAGCTTTTTATTTTTTTACTCCAAGACTTACTTACTTGCTTAATAGATTTAAACATATAAAGTCACTGCTTCACTGGTATTCAATCAACCAGTAACTCTTTCTCTTTGAACGTTTCACGAATTTTATTCGGCGATTCTCCAAAATATTTTTTAAAGCAGTAGGAAAAATAATGTTGATCTGTGTATCCAGATGCTAGCGCTACTTCAACTATCTTACAATTTGTTGTTAATAAATGTTCCTTAGCTTTTTCCATCCTTATCTTAATCAACGCATGTGTAAATGACATTCCGTTTTCTTTTTTAAAAAGAGAACTAAAATAACTTGGACTTATTGCCATCTGTTTGCTAACTGATTTCAGCGACAATGCTGGATCTTTGTAATGATCAACCAAATAATCGTAGCTCTTCTTAGCTAATGAATCTGTTTTCTTTTTGCGCTGGGATTGAATGCTTTCGATAACGGTTAAACAAAATTCTTTGAACCATTCTCTAATTTCTTCAATCTCCTGGTAATGATGAATATCTGAAATCATCTGGATGCGTTGCAGCATATCTGTATCATAAATTGGTATAACTGACTTATATGCTTTCAAGACAGATACATATAATTCCATTAGAAATATTTGAAGGTGAGTCTGGTTATCGTTATTAAATCCTTTAAATAACTCATCAATAAAATCAGACAATTCTTTTTTCGACCCAATTTTTATTAATGATATCAATTTCGTTTCATTCGCTTCATCAAAAATCATTTTTTCTAAACCAATGGTTTCAATATCAGATATATACACTTCTTTATTTTTTTTCATAATTAAACCATAATTTAGAGCCGAAATAGACGATTGAAAGGCTGACTTTGCACCCGAAAGCGAATCATACTCTTCACTAACACCCATCCCAACTGAAAAGTGAAATAGCTTTTGAGTACTCTCGCTAATTTCTTTTACGATAATGTCTTTATACAAGTCAATATTTTCTTTTGAATCAGATAACATCACTACTATGTTCGAGGTAAAGTTAAAAACTTCTCCATCTAAGTATTTATTTACGATCCGGCGAATGACATTCGCTAATGAAAATTTCATCATTTCTAGATCATGGTTTTCTGTTTGACCTTTTTTTAGAGTTGATTTATCAATATTGACATTCAATAGTACATTTCGTTCACCTTTTAAGTTAAGTCGATAAGTTTTAATTAACTTTTTAATTTCTAATTCAGGAACATCCTTATAGTTATCTGTTATCAATGAGACCAGAAAAGACATTTTGATTCCTTGAAAATTTTCTAAGTATTCTGTTTGTATTTTTTTCAAATCATTGGCTTCACTTTTTTCTTCATCTAATACCTCGTGTACCTGCTCAAGCATGAGCTCTAAATCTTTAATAGATATTGGTTTTAAAAGATACTCGATAATATTTAATTTTATGCCACTAACGGCATAATCAAAATCATCATGACCACTTAGAAAAACAATCTTAACAGATGGATGTTTTTCTCTTATCCTTCTTGATAGTTCTATACCATCCATAACGGGCATTCGAATATCCGTAATTAAAATATCTGGCACATTTTTTTCCATCAATTCTAAGGCTTCTTCACCATTGCTAGCCTCTCCCAAGATATAGAAACCTTTTTTTTCCCATTGCACTAATTCAATAATAGATTGCCTTATGTATTGTTCATCATCTACCAATAAAATTGAATACACGTTACAGCCTCTCCTTTTATCTTTCTATTCCAATTAAGTATTCGCTTACATTATATAGTTTTATCATGTGAACGAATACTTAATTGTGCTCTAACCTAAAATTATTGAAAAAAAGAGTTCAACTAATTGAATCATCAGTCAAACTCTAATCACATGCCTTTTATTTTATGCGGCCGAGAAGACTCGAACTTCCACCGGGGATACCCCGACCAGCCCCTCAAGCTGGCGCGTCTGCCATTCCGCCACGACCGCATTCATTTTTATCAAGTCGTTAAAAAACAGACTGTTTCTTACACTGATTACTATACATTCACAAAGGTCTTTTTGCAATAGGAAACAAACAGAAGGAACTAAAAAACTCGTTGTATCCATTCTATATTAAGCTAATATTTTCCAAATTCACGTTATACCTGTTAAGATTGTATACACGCTTTCATTTTATGTTTTTATTAATGAATCCATTCTAAAAACTAGGAGGAGAATAATATGTCTAATGAGAAAGACGTTATATTATTAAAAGGACTTAAAGAAAATAATTTAAAAAATATTGATTTAACTATCCCAAAAAATTCTATTACCGTGTTTACAGGTCTTTCTGGTTCTGGTAAGAGTTCTGTTGCTTTTGACACACTTGCTAGAGAAAGCAGAAGACAAATGACTTTAAATTACCCTTTATACGTTAGAAACCAAATGCCAAGATACGAAAGACCTCGAGCTGATTTAATGCAAAACTTGAGTCCGGTTGTCGTCGTGGAACAACGTTCTATTCGTTCTAATACTCACTCAACCGTTGGGACCTACATGGACATCGATCCTCTGATTCGATTGCTGTTTTCTAGAATTGGGGAACCTCAGATAGGAAGTGCAACAGATTTTTCTCGACAAAGTACTTTCGG
>JAVWJE010000134.1:0-3090 GCA_036639135.1 Carnobacterium sp.
TCCCAACTGGGGAAAAGAAAGAACAGATGAATATTATACCTACTGGGAAAACTCAGAACACAGCCAAATTAATGAGGGAGAATATATTGATCTTTTTCGACAATCAGATGCTTTAATTCATGACTCCGCATCATTTATCGCGGAGTATCATTTCACTCAGAAGCCAATGCTGTATTTAATGACAGGCCATACAAAAGCTAACTTAAATGAATTTGGAGCTATTTGTTTAGAAGCAGCAAATGAAGCTTGGAATACGGGTGATATTGAGAGATTTGTACAGAAGGTTATTGATGAGTCTATTAATGTAAAATATCAACAGAAAGAGCTTATTAATAAATATTTTCAGGATTTAAAAACTAAGAATGGTTTATTAAGTGTTAGTAGCATCATTAAGAACCAAATTAAACAGGCACATTATTTATGAAAGCCATATTTCTAGGTAAGTTTCAGCCTCCTCATTTAGGGCATGTTAGAACAATTATTCGATTATCTACACAATACAGCAGTGTTATCGTGGGTATCACACAAAGCGAACCTGCGATGATGCCATTTGAAGAAGTAAAGGCAACTCTTCAAGAGGTGCTAAGTGCTTATAAAAATATCGAAGTGGTTTTAATTGCTGGTAGCATTGAAGGCTGCACTGCAACTATTGACACCCTTTCTTTCGATGTAGTTATCAGTGGCAACCACAAGGTATTAAATATCTTAAAAGAACAAGGATATCAAACAAAGTTTTGTGAAAGAACGGAAGGCGTAGGCTATAGCGGTAGCGAAATTCGTTCGTTAGCGCATGTTGTTACTAGTGATGCCCTTTCTAAAGAAATGGCTCTCAAGGGCTCAGTCCAACTTATCCCAGTCGCAGACTTAAAACCTCTTGAAAAAGTATTACCAGCCCATTTTAAAAACATAGAAAAAATGATTTCTGATGATAGATTTATTAAAAAGCCTCTCATTGTTGATCAAAAATTTAAAGTCGTACTCGACGGATCACATCGCTATGCATTTTTATTAAAGTACGGTTTTAAATTTGCACCTGTTATCTTTATTGACTATAGCGATGAGTCGATCTTTGTAGGAAATCATCTAAAGCATCGTTATTTAAGAGATAATTCTTTCACTATCAACAAAAGCGTAGTAATTGAAAAAGCTCTGCACGAGCAACTTCTTGACGCAAGAACCACAAGGCATTTCTTTCCATTTAGAAAAGAAGACTTTATTGTGTCATTGGAGCGTTTAGAGCAGGGCAAAGAAAGAAATATTGATTTTCTTATTCAAGATATTCCGATTGAAAAAGAAATTGCTATTGATGAAGCTTATATAAAAGAATTAGATGAGGAAATTGAAATTCTCCAAGCTTACGAAGATGAGCAGCGTGGGATTAAGAAATATCTCACCAATCAATTAAAAATGATGCAAGAGAAAAGTAATTAATGCCACGCATAGAACCAAAAAACATGCCACAAGTGTGGCCAAAAAGCGAAAGGACACTTGGTGTAATCGGAATGTCACCATTCGCAACACTCAATTTTTTGAATGTTTTTTATAGTTTGATTCATGCAGAGAAAGAGTGGCAATACCCGCGTATTCTACTTGATATGAATACAAAAATACCAAGTAGAGGACGCTTCTTTGAGCTAGGAGAAGAAGATCCAAGCCCATATATTGCACAAACTATTGCAGAACTTTACCAACAAGGTGCAGATTACGTTTTAATTCCATGCAATACAGTTCATATACTCCAAGAAGATTGGGGTCGGGATAGCCCTATTCCAATCATCAGCATTATTGACGCAGTTAAAGAAAAGGCTTTAAAACACATCGATGTAATTACTCCCTTAGGTACAAAAACAACAATGAGTAAACGAGTTTACTCTATACCTTTAGAAAAGGCTGGATTAAAAGTAAGGGATATTAATCAGCAAGAGCAAAGTATTATTAGTGCTGTTATAGAGGAAATTAAACAAAAAGGTCAATTGGTTCACAATCGAGACGAGCTAGACTACCTGTTGGGCACATTGAAAAGGGATGGCGTTGGCACGGTTATTCTAGGCTGCACAGAGTTGTCATGTATAACAGAATTTATTAAGCCACATGGAATTAATTTTATAAATTCAAATTCTGTGTTAGCCCAAAAAGCAGTTGATTTGATTATGGAGAGGTGAAAATGGCACGAATATATTCCAATAACGGTGAAAAACCCGTAATTGATCAAACTAAGGTGCTCGCTTTTTTTGAAGTAAGAGCTGAAAAAGCAAAAAAACATGATGTGAATTACAAACAGGCAGTTATCTACCAAGATAAAAAACCCGAGTTAGCGGAAGCACGTGATCAGGCTGAACAAACATTACTACTACCTAAATTTGCCTTAACTAGTAAAGAGCGTTTTTTAGATATTGGCTGTGGAACTGGACGCTGGCTTCATGCACTGCACGAACAGGTAGCCTATTACCACGGCATAGATGCCTCAAATGGTTTGATTGAAATTGCAAAACAACAGTTTAATCAAACACATATTCGTTTAACTTGTTTAAATGCTGAAAACATAAGCCTAGATACCCTATCTGAAAGTCAAACTTTTGATCGGATTTTAAACGTTGGCGTAATGATGTATTTAAATGAACCTGAACTTCAAAAATATTTATCTGCTATTCCATCCTTATTGGCAGAAAATGGCTTATTTATTGTAAGAGAACCAATCGCTTTAGAAAAAAGGCTAACCCTAGATTTACATTACTCTGAAGATATGGAGCAAAGTTATAGTGCTATTTACCGTACTGAAAATGAACTGCTTGAGCTAATGAATGAGGCTTTCGATAATAAGTTACAGTTAATAGACAGCGACTTTGTCTTCAAAGAAGTAGAACTTAATCACCGTGCAGAAACCAAAATGAAATATTTTGTGTTTAAAGCCAATTAGCTAAGATTCGGTCTGAACGAATAGGCGTAAGTAAAGTGCCATAAACTTCTACGTACTGATGAACCATTTTATCAATTTTAAAATTTTTTTCTGTATATGAACGGGCACTCAATGATAATTCTTTCTGTAACCCTTTAGTTTCCTTTAGTGTTTTAATTGCTTCAACAAAACTT
>JAVWJE010000135.1:0-3077 GCA_036639135.1 Carnobacterium sp.
ATGATTGGCTTGGGTTTAGTTTTAACTAGTGAAGAATTAGCAAAATATATAGATAATTTTTTAAATTAAACTCAAAAACACACTTGCAAGTACACTTATACGTGTACTTGCAAGTGTGTTTACTTCAATACATGAAATTGCTTAAAATAGTGTATATAAAACCTTGAATTAATAAGGTTATTTTTTCGGTTCAAAAAGTTACCAACTCTATTCTAAAATTATTTATCATCAATTTGATCGACAGGTATTTCTGGCATTCCTAGAATTCCAATGACAACTAACGAAACGATCCAAAGAATAAATTTCCATTTACTTTCTTTGTTTTTTTTCGCTATATCTCCAATCCTTTTTTATTAAATCGATTTGAATTAAAGCCGTAATAATGACACAATAAGGACATAGTATATAAAAAAGGAGATGGATAGGATGGGAAATGAGTCGAAACGACTTGTACATGATTTATATAATAGCCTTGTTCAGTCTAATACAGGCGAAGAAATGGAAGACATTAAAGAAGTTCTATTGAAAGTATATAAAAGACTTAATGACTCTAAGGAAAATCCTCCTATGATTAATCGTCTAATCAATTTCATTTATTTTAAAGCCTTTACTGAAAAATTAACATTTAGTGAAGAGCAAGATGAACTAATTAGACAATTAAGTGGAATTGGGCAAAAAGCTGGATTGAACGGTTCTTATCGAGCTAACTATGGAGATAAATCACAGTTCTAAAAGACACATGAAAGGATATAAAGTCGTGTATCTAGAATCTTAAACGAATAAGGTTCTTTTTTCTTAGGAATTGTATCCAAATATTAAAGTCCAAAATAAAACCCACAACAATACTAGCGTCATTGTAAGCCCAATAACTATGTTGACTATAGCTGCCGACTTGCTTTTTTTCCATATTTTAATTCCAGTAATAATGAGTGCAATTCCTACAAATAAAAATACAAGTTCAATTAACAAAAAAGGCCACTTAATTTCAATCATTCTTTTTAAGAATTGCATATAATACCTCTTTCTTTTTAACTAGGTTTTTAGATACGTGAAATTAGATAAATTCGTGTATATAAAACCTTATTAAATCAAGGGTATATATACATGGTTTTTTAAGTTAGGAAATCTGAATATTTTAATCGACACTTATAATAGACAGCGAAAAATAAACCAGATCAATACCTGGTAAGTGTTTATTTTGGGTTAGAACTTAAACTGATCCAAATAAAATAATAGTATATTTGGAAAAAAAGGCTTAGGACTTTTGTCCTAAGCCTTTTTTCTCATTTTAAAATGAATTTATTCTAGTCTTGTTCATTAGGATCATTACGTGCATCATCATGTGTTTCATGTATAGTACCTGGAATATGATCTGGACCTGCATAAATCGTGTATAGTTTTAAAGGTTTATCACCTGTATTCAAGATATTATGCCACATATCAGCTGGAACAAAAACAGCGTCATCATCTTTAACTTTTTGTTCAAAATTCAAGTTGTCTTCTGTAGGGCCCATTTTACATAGTCCGTTTCCTTCTTCAATACGAATAAATTGATCAATACCATGGTGAACTTCTAACCCTATATCATCATTAGGCTGGATAGACATAACGGTGACTTGTAATTTTTCACCCGTCCACATTGTTGTCCGATACATCTCATTTTGGACAGTAGCCTCTTCGATATTCACTATATAAGGTTTTTTTCCATATTTTTTATCGTTAATTTCCATTTCTTCTTCCTCCTTAGAATAAGCTTCATTTAACAATCATTACAAACTATCTCTATGATAACTTTACTAATAACTAAGTTAAAAAGCAAATATTTAATATTATATTCAAACCTAAATAATTCATAGTTTTTCTGAAAGCTATCTAAAACCTTACAGTGAAGCCATTATTTCACATATTTTACAACACCCTTTGGGTGTACAAAAAGAACCCCAATCTGTTATGGTTAAAGTGACTAAACTAAACCATGAAAGGGGTTCTCTCAATGGCTACATTACAGGAAAAACGGATAAATTTCAATCCTAAACTAACAGTTTCCAACACTGGTGGTAATCTTTCAACAGATGCCGGATTGATTTTAGTAAAAGAATTTATGGACTCACTTGGATTTTTAGAATTGGCCAAAAGCTTCCTTCAAATCAAAGAGGACCGGACTTACTGGAGACACGACAATATCTCCTTACTAGAACAACTTCTTTTCCAACTGATCTCTGGCTACGCTGCAGATTCATCAGCTAAATTATTGAAGGAAGATCCCATCTTCCAACTTATTTTAAATAAAGAAACTGCTACTTCACAACCTTCTCTTTCACGTTTCTGGGACCGAATAGATGAAAAAACGATCCGTCAATTCCAAGATTTGAATCAAGCTTTGATTGATAAAGTACGATTGAAGCGAAACACAACAGAGATGATCATTGATTTGGATTCTACTCATTCGGATACTTTTGGAAATCAAGAAGGAACGAACTATAATGCTCACTATCAAACAAACGGTTACCACCCTTTAGTTGCTTTTGATGGGCTAACGGGCGACTTTTTAAAGGCAGAACTTCGTTCTGGAAATGTTTATACATCAAACGGTGTAAGGGATTTTCTAAGGCCTTTACTCAATCATTACAGCCAGCAACTTCCTTGCACAACGATTCTTGTGCGTGGAGACAGCGGCTTTGCGACACCAGAAGTATATGAAACTTGTGAATTGAACGAAAGCTTTTATGTGATTCGTCTGAAAGCCAATGCTCAACTAGCAAAGTTAGCAGAATCATTCATTTTAATTGGCGATGATCATCATTGGGAAGAAAAAGAAGTTCACTACTATTCTACGTCTTATCGAGCAAAAAATTGGTCACAAGAACGTCGGGTTTGCATCAAATCAACTAGAGAAGCAGGAGAGCTGATTTTTCGCCATGAATATGTGATCACCAATTGTTCAGAAAATTTATCCGCTAAAAACATATTTTACACCTATCAAAATCGCGGTACGATGGAGAACTTTATTAAAGAAACAAAAAATGGATTCTATTTTGATAAAACCGATAGCTCAACTTTTCTGGAAAATCATGCTC
>JAVWJE010000136.1:0-3008 GCA_036639135.1 Carnobacterium sp.
CCATCCTTGCTCCCTTTTAATGTCACACTCTGTTTCACTTAAACAACTCCCATCATCTAAATAACGAACAAGGATTCCAATATTCTTAATTCCCAGTCATTTTAAGTATTACCTTTTTTAATGGATAAAATGCAACTATAAAGAACACTAAATTTAATAACAAAGTAGGACCTAAGCGTATAGCCATAAAAGTATTCATGTCAATTACAGTAAAACCTAGTATTTTATAAATCCAATATAACATTGTTTCTAAAATACTTAAGTTTATGAAAAACATCATTCCAATAGTAATTGGGTTTGGATTTAAAACCTGCTTCAATTTATCAGTAACGTACACAATCAAAGGAAAAATAGCTACATATATTCCTAAGACCCCTACATAGTAACTATCGTAAAGAAATCCAAAAAGAATTGCATATAGAATCATTTTGTTTCTAGGAAGATAAAATGAAATCAATACAAGTATAAGAATAATTAATCTCGGTACCATAACATTTCCGCTTTCTGTATATAAATATTCAGAAAATATAACTGAAATGAGACCATCAACTAATAATCCAAAAAGAATCAACACTGGAGCAAAGACATTTATTTTCCATTTCTCACTCATTTTACTCCCCGCTTTCAGCTGTTCGTTGAATGAAAGTTACATAACGAATATCATCAAAGTCTGATGCGGGTACTACATAAGCTTCTTGAGATAAGCCGTGTGAATCTAGTTTTACCTCATCAATTGAACCAATTAATAGTGAACTCGGTGATATTCCTCCTAAACCAGAAGTCATCACTTGATCGCCTTTTTTCAATACAATCTTAGTTGTTATTTGTTTCATAATCAAACGATTAGTTTCTGAATCATAACCATTGATAATTCCATGAACAAATCCTTCTTCAGAAGAAACCGAAGCCGCAACTCTACTATTGTTTTGATCTGAAGTTGTAATCAATTGAACTTTTGAACTTGCTGGATTTACTTCTATCACACGACCAATCAGCCCGTTATCAGCCATAACCGATAATCCTACAGTTATGCCACTCTGACTACCTCGATCAACAACTATTTGATTAATCCAATTATCAGGATTTCGACTTATCACTGTTCCGTTAATTTTTTTGTAATCAGAAAGTGTATCTTGTAATTCTAATTGTTCTTTCATCTTTTGATTGTCTTGCTTTAAATTACCTAGTTCTACTTCTGTTTCATAAAGCCCATCAATTTTCGACTTTAACAATTGATTTTCTTTATAGGTATTTTTTAAATTTTCTACCGAATCAACAAATTTAATAATCCCATTAGTCGGTTTTGATAACAATCGACCAGTCACAGCCGTAATGTCATTCCCAAATCGTTGTACTATTGGTGGTCTGCCATTCCCTGAAATCGAATAGGCTATTAAACCTAAACAAACAATTACACTCACCAATAATATAATTAATTTTTTATTTGAAAAAAATTGACGCAATTTATCACCTCATTAATTCTTCAGGCTTTGTTTATTTTACCATAACTTCGATTAAATAGCTTAGTAATCCGCTAAATTTTTATTTCAAATGAAAAGATGCAAGAAGCAAAATAGCTTCCGCATCTTTTCATCAAGATATTTTTTTAATCTTATTTCATTCTTTTCTTTTTGTATATATCCATATGTTTGATTGACTCTCCAGTACCTAGAGCAACGCAATCTAATGGATCATTTGCTACAAAAACAGGCACTTCCGTTTCATCAGCTATTGCATCGCTAATATTTCTAAGCAATGCTCCACCTCCTGTTAAAACGATACCATGATCAATTACATCTGCTGATATTTCTGGTGGCGTTTCTTCCAGAGTTTCTCTAACAGCGCTAACGATGCCATCAACGACTTCTTTAATGGCTTCAGCAATATCTACTGCTGAAACTTGAATTGTTTGTGGCAAACCAGTTAATAAGTCTCTTCCACGAACATCCATAGAACCATATTCAGTAGCTTTGTCAAGTGATGCACAGCCAATTTCAATTTTAATTTGTTCAGCTGTCCGCTCTCCAATTAGTAAATTAAATTTTTTGCGAACATAATGGATAATTCCTTCATCCATACTATCTCCAGCTAAACGAATCGAACGACTACTTACGATACCACCTAAAGCTATCGTTGCAACATCTGTCGTTCCGCCACCTATGTCGACTACCATGCTACCTGTTGGTTCCATTACGGGTAAACCAGCTCCTACAGCTGCTGCGAATGGTTCTTCTAAAATAAAGGCGTCTTTAGCCCCTGCCATTCTTGTTGCATCAATAACCGCACGTTTTTCTACTTCCGTCACTCCACTTGGTACACACACAATTACGTGTGGCTTAGAGGTCGTTTTTCCAATAGCTTTCTCAATATAATACTTCATCATTGCAGCAGTGGTGTCGTAATCAGCTATAACACCATTTTTCATTGGTCTAATCGCAACAATCGAACCTGGAGTTCTACCGATCATGTTTCTTGCATCCTCACCAACCGCTACTATCTCACCTGTTGAAATATTTTTAGCTACTACTGAAGGATCTCTCAAAACAATTCCTTTACCTTCTACAAAAACGTTTGTGTTAGCCGTTCCTAAATCTATTCCAATATCTTTACTTCCAAATTTAAACACATATTTCATCCTCTCAAGTCAATCAAATCTAAGCATTTCATAGAGTATCACTTAGTATCTTATTAATGCCTCTTAGATTTTAAAAATAATACAATAAAAAAAGACATACTTTCTCATTATACATTCATCATACTTCATTTTTTTACTCAAAACATTATTTATTTCACTATTTTAATAATTTTTTTGTATTTTCTAATTAGAATCTTTTAATCGGAAATAGAAAACCAATTTTTTTTATTAAGTTCACTATTTTTTCTTTTCATTACAAAGATCTCTAAATTAAGAGAACGTACCTAAAATCAACTATAAAACAAAAAAAACCTGGTGAAAATCACCAGGTCCTCGAAGTTTAATTTGAATTAAGCTTTGTTTACGTTTGCTG
>JAVWJE010000137.1:0-2954 GCA_036639135.1 Carnobacterium sp.
AACCTTTGCTTAAAATCCATGCTGCATATCCATTGAAGATGATGGCCACGATGGAAAGCCAAAACATACCATTATAATTAACCGGTTGAGGTTCAAAAAGACGTGGAGAACTCCGATAAATCATGAGGAGAGAACCACTTATCAATACGACTGAAGTTATCAGTGCTCCTAATAGAGAAAAACGTTCATAACCAAAAGTATACCTCTCGTCCTTCCGCTTCTCTGAATATCCCTGAAAGAACCAAGCGAATCCAATGGAAATGGAATCTCCCAAATCATGAATAGCGTCGGACATTATTGACACACTATTGAAAATAAAACCAAAAACAAATTCAGTTATAGAAAAAATAAGGTTAATGAAAAAAGTAATTTTTATTTTTTTTTTCCCTTTGCGAATTTGGCTTTGATTTTTGTCATTTTTTGACATCCGTAAATCCTCCTTCATTTAAATTATCTTTATTGTTCTTGTTCTTTGATATGGGTTAAAACTTGCTCAAGAATACTAAAAATATGAAGATCGTCAAGGCTATAAATCATCTTTTTACCAACTCGTTTGGATTTTACTAATCTTGAAGATTTTAAAGTTTTTAATTGGTGAGAAATAGCTGATTGTTCCATACTCAAAGACTGCGCAATATTTCCAACACTAAGTTCTTCTTTCTGCAAAAGAAATAAAATAGAAAGTCGTGTAGGATCACTAATTATTTTAAATATCTTACTTACCTCTTGGATAGATTCATTTGTTAATGGAGAAGTTGATGATGGTTTCATAAGATTTTCTCCCTTTCATATGTGTGTTCGTTCATATTCAGACTATCACAAAATATTTATAAAGCAAGTTTTTTGTATAAGGGTAGCTGTTTTAGAGTTCTATTTTTTATCACCTAAATAAGATAAATATTTTTTGACAAAGTATGTATAGCGATATATAATGAATATATAAACATATGAATGAAAATTCAAATGTAATTCGTAAGCATTACGATTTCAAAAAAATAGTTTTATTAAGAAGGGTGATAGAAATGAAAGAGATTCAAGAGCAACACTCACACGAAAATAATAGTCACGATCATGAACATGATCATGGGAAAATGCCAATTATTTTGTACTTTATTGGTTTAGGATTGTCGCTCATTGCGTTATTTTTAAACGGAGAAACTAGTTTATTACAGAATAGTTTATTTTCCATTGCTTCAATTAGTGCGGGTTATCATGTCATTATTCTTGAAGGAATTGGAGAAACGATTGAAAACTCAAAAATCCAACACAAATTTACACCTAATTCTCATATTCTAATGGGAATAGCTGCAATAGGTGCATCTCTGATAGGAAGTTTTTGGGAAGGAACGTTATTGGTCCTTATTTTCTCTGGAGCACATTTTCTTGAAGATTATGCTGAAGGAAGAAGCAAAAGGGAAATTACAAAGTTACTCGAAATGAATCCAACAACAGCTAGGCTAATCATGTTAGATGGCAATACAACCATTGTTGACGTTAAGGAATTAAAAGTAGGAGATCAACTTCAAGTACTAAATGGTGACCAAGTGCCTATTGACGGAGTGATAGTATCTGGATCTACGTCGATTGACGAATCTTCTATAAATGGTGAGAGTATGCCTAAAGAAAAGACTCAAGGAGATGGAGTATTTGGAAGTACAATTAATGGAACGGGTACTTTCACTATGGAAGTTACAAAAGAAACTAACGATACTGTCTTTTCAAAGATTTTACAACTAGTGAATCAAAATCAAGAAAATCAAACAAAAGCGTCTAGTATTATCCAAAAGTTTGAGCCTAAGTATGTTAAATTTGTTTTAATTACAATTCCTCTTGTCATTTTAATTGCTCCTTTGTTGTTTGACTTGACATGGTCACAAAGTATTTATAGAGGATTAGTCCTTTTAGTCGCAGCTTCTCCGTGTGCTTTAGCAGCAGCTACCGTATCCGTAACATTATCTGCCACTTCTAATCTAGCAAAAAGGGGCGTACTTTCAAAAGGAAGTGCCTATTTGTCGCAATTAGCCGATATTCAAGCCATTGCCTTTGATAAAACAGGAACATTAACGAAAGGGAAACCGGAAGTAACAAATTATTATTTTTCTGATTCTGTGAACGAAGAAAATATGATTGATATCATTGTAGCTCTTGAAAAAGAATCAAATCACCCGTTAGCAAGTGCTATTTTAAACAAGTTTGAATCAAAAAATAAACGAACTATTGAAGTGGAGAATCAGATTGGAAAAGGTTTAATAGGCGATTATAACGGAAAAACTTATCGTATAGGAAAACCAACTTCTTTTGAAGCTGTGTCGGATCACTATACACGTTTGAATAAAGAATGGGCTTCAGAAGGAAATACGGTTGTATACGTATCAGAAAATGAAAAAGTAATTGGTCTGATAGCATTAATGGATATTCCAAGTGAAAATGCGAAAGCAACAATAGAGTACTTTAAGAAGTGTGGTATCCATACCACTTTAATTACTGGGGACTCTGAAACGACTGGACAAGCCGTTGGTAAACAATTAGGAATAGACCAAGTAATTGCGAACGTCATGCCGGAAGATAAATCTAACATTATCAATGAACAAAAGGAAACCTATGGCATATCTGCTATGGTGGGAGATGGTGTCAATGACGCACCTGCTCTTGTAAAAGCAGATGTCGGAATTGCTATGGGAGATGGTACGGATGTTGCAGTAGATGTATCTGATCTAGTGTTAATGAAAAACGATTTGTCTAGATTGGTAACAGCTCATGAGATTTCTTTAAAAATGAATCGAGTTATTTGGCAAAATATTAT
Source organism: Carnobacterium sp. (assembly GCA_036639135.1). Classification (GTDB taxonomy): domain Bacteria; phylum Bacillota; class Bacilli; order Lactobacillales; family Carnobacteriaceae; genus Carnobacterium_A. Next base: position 2,804 of record JAVWJE010000137.1, read on the forward strand.
TTTCTCAATGGTAGTTGTAGCTTTTCTAATTATCGTAAGTTTATTAGGATTAACGGATATAGCCATTAGTGTGATTGTTCATGAAGGAAGTACCTTAGTTGTTATATTAAATGGTCTTCGATTATTAAAGTCTAAATAAATACATGAAATT
>JAVWJE010000138.1:0-2895 GCA_036639135.1 Carnobacterium sp.
AAAATCCATTTTTATTTCTTCTGATGACGGTACAAATGCTTGAACTGAATCAATTTTTTCAATTGTAGATGCCGCACCAGAAACTTCGACCGTGTCATAATTTAAAATTGGTTCTTCAGCTACATAACCATTTGCTAATTTACTATCATCAAAAATAACGTCTACTTTAAATGTTTCAACTCTTTTTTCTTTAATCTCAATGGTTATTTCTGACGGGGTAATTGTATAGTTTAAGTCTGAGGATAATCCCTCTGCTACTAAATTAATTGTATGTACCCCTACACCAAGTTCGTTTAAATTTTGTGCAGTAATATCAAATGCTTTATTTACTGTGGTTTGAGATATAATATTTGTTGGTCCTGAAATTTCGATTGAAGCTGTTTCTGGAAAACCTGAGACAAAATATTTATCTTGATCAATATCGACCACAATAGGTAAATTAGTAATAATCCTACTCGAGGATGTACTAACCCCATTTGATGGATTCGTTGTTAGCAACTTACTATTATTCTCATAATTTACATAAGTGAACAATAAAATTGCAAAAGCAAATGCAATCAACTTAGTGAACCAAGAAGAATTATAAAGTTTTTCCATCTTTACACTCCTTTCTTGAAGTTATCAACAAACTCTTGGAACGGGTTTTTTTTGATTTCTTCTTCTGGGAGAATTAATTCTTTACTTAAAAATTTAACGAAGTCTTCTTTGGACAAGTCTCTTAGTAAATCTCCGCGGTGAGAAATACTAACACCACCAGTTTCCTCAGAAACGATAATCGTAATAGCATCTGTTACTTCACTTAAACCGATAGCTGCACGATGTCGAGTACCTAATTCTTTAGGAATTAATGAACTTTCAGAGAGAGGCAAATATCCTGCTGCCGCAGCTATTTTATAATCTTTTATCATCACTGCCCCATCATGTAAGGGAGTATTAGGAATAAAAATATTGATCAATAGCTCACCTGAGATATCTGCATCCAAAGGTATTCCAGTAGCAACGTATTCATCTAATTCTGTTTCCATTTGAATTGAAATCAATGCTCCAATTCTTCTCTTAGCCATGTATTGAACGGCTTGGTCCAACTGCTGAATCATTTTAGTAGCTGGATTAATTTTTCTTTTTGCATTTTTAAAAAATGTCCCTCGTCCAAGGTGTTCCAGTCCTCTTCGTAATTCCGGCTGGAAAATTATAATAACAGCTAATACACTCCATTGTATAACTAAATCTACAATCCAATCGACTGTCTGTAATTGTAAGAAAAAGCTTCCAATCTTGATTAACATAATAACTGCAATACCTTTTAACGACTGAATAGCCTTTGTACCTTTTAGAGTTTTTATTAACTGGTAAATAAAAAAGGTCACTACTAGAATATCAACTGCATTAATAAATGTTCGCCATGTAAACAATTGTGACCAATCCATGGACATAAGTACACCTCCAATAACGTTTAAAAATTGTCACTCATTTCTTATTATACCATACTAGATAAAAATGTAAGCCTTAGTTTCCCTTAAAATATGAACTAGTTTTTTTTAGGCCTTCCATATCCTTAGCTTAAGGAATCTCCTTCAAAATTTTGATTCACTTGCTTTATTTCTTAATATAAGAAAACCAAGTTCAACACTAGTAGCATGCTTAACTTGGAGTATTTCTTACTATCCATTTTTATTAATCAGAGTATTTTGATTTCCCATTATTTAACCATGAATAATTCAAACCTAATAATAAACCTCCACCAACAAAGTTACCTATTGTTGCAAAGAAAATATTTTTAAGAACGGCTATTACTGTCATACCCGGTACATGCCCGCCAGTAGCAAAGAAAGCTAATGAGAAGGAAGAAAAGTTTGCAATAACGTGTTCAAAACCTAAGAATGCAAATATAAAGATAAGGAAAACAATAGCTAATATACGAGCGGTATCTTCTTTTAAATTGATTGTGACAAAAACAGCTATGTTGACAATCAAATTAGCAAAAATTCCTTCAAAGAAAACTTGAGATGGGCCCTTTTGCAATTTACTTGCAATGGTCGTTACTAAAAAACTATCTTGTGTTACATGTAAGAAAGCACCTGTATGAGAGATTAACCAACTGGCTAGTATTCCGCCGACTAGATTAAAAAAGACGCAAGCAAGCAAGATTGTTGCAGCTTTTTTTAGCGGCAATATTCTACGATGAACAGCAGTTGTCATATACATCATGTTAGAGGTTCCAAGTTCAGCATTTAAATAAATAATCATAACCAATGACCATGTAAACATCAAAGCATAGGCTATTTTTCCGCCACCAGGAACAATTGTATTCACTATTTCTCCTAAATACACTGCTGCTGCAGTTCCAATTGTTAAATATAAACAAGCAAGCATTGATCGCATAAAGTAGCGCGATTTACTTTTGTTAAATAAATCTTCTTTTTTAAGAATACTTGCTTGTAAGGTTTTCATTAATGAGCTCGTTTCAAATTCTTCAACTTCCAAGTTTATTCATCTCCAATGGTTTCTTTTCGTTTTGTCTCTTCTTGTTACATATTACACTATCTTTTTTAAGTAGACTACTTTTTTTTGAATGTAAACGTTTCCTGGTTATATATTGTTTGTCTGATAGTTTTTTTTGCAAATAAAAAACCATCAACGTAGTTCGTTGACAGTCGTTATTAAATCAATTAAATGTGTGGCATATGGATACTGAACCTTCAGAAATTTCAGATGTCGTATATTGATTAACTTTAAAGCCTCAAAAAAAAAACAGCAAAAGTATTTCTTCTCTCGCTGCCTAAAACAGGTTTTATTTTAACTTCATTTAGCTCATACAAACCATTTGAAAAAAAGACGTCGTTATGAGTCATGCAGGATTCGAACCTGCGACCCTCTGATTAAAAGTCAGATGCT
>JAVWJE010000139.1:0-1902 GCA_036639135.1 Carnobacterium sp.
GCTTTTTTATTTTGCGTAGAAGTACATATAGTGATAGTTTTGTAGTACTGAAAAGACATAATAAAGAAAAAGTGAATTAAAGAACAAAAGTAACTGATTTATATATTAATAAACAGGTGGTTGTGTTAAAATTAATATTAGAATAGTTTGATTACAGATAATGGAAGGGAAATAATGGGACAATTAAAAAGTGATTTAGGCGGTGCTAGTCAAAAAGCAACGGCTATAAAAAATGCAACAGATACCCTAACTCAACCAGTTGTTACAACGACTGATACTCAAACAACGGTTGCTGGAAATACAAATGGACAAGCAGCTATTAAATCGGCTCAAGACAAAGCAAAACAAATAGCTAATGCAGTTACAAAAGCATCAACTAATATTCAAAGTGTTGCCAAAGAATTTGAAGCATTAGACGCAAAGGTAGCTCAATCACTCCCTAAACCATTGGGGGATTACCTAAATGGATAAATGGGATGAGTTACATAAAAAAGAATGCCTATTGTTAGAGCAAGAAGATGTATTAATCCAAGAAAAAAATCAAGTACAGCGAGTAACTGAAGCCTATGAGGAACATTTTAATGAGGGGCATCATTTTATGTCTAATTTACAGGAAAACTTTTATGAAAATGAGGATCGTTTAAAGTTTGAAGCGATTAGAGATGAATTTACTCATGAGTCACACAAGGTGCTAGCTGAGTTAGAAGAGGGTGCTGATGAACTAAGCACTGAGAGAAGAAGGCTTCAAATGGATTTAGAGGAAGTTATCTATGATAAAAGGCGAGTATCTTTGGAAGAAAAGGAGGCAAAAAAATGAGCGTTGATATGTATGTTTCAGCTTCAAAAAATCAAGCAAAAAGTGTGAGTGGTATGACGAAGCAACAGACAACAGGCTATGAAGAATTGCAAAAAGCCATTGCTGATTTCACTCTAAATAGTCCCTTTTTAACAGGGAAAGCCTATGATACTTCTAAAGCCTTTTTTTCAACAGTCTTGTATCCTTTGGCACAAGGTGGTATTTTATTATCAGAGGCAGTTGATAAAGCCGTTACTAAGTTTCCGCAAGACTATCAATCCCAAGTGGATAGTGGAAATTTAAAACAATCGGATTTAGAAGAGAAGATTAGGCAAGCAGATCGATTAATCGAGCAAGCCGAAGGAATACGTACGATGTTGGAATCTTCATTAACGCCAGACATTATCAAATCATCTCAGTTAGCAGCTAATTTAAGATTATTAGAATCCTATAGTGGGGTTAAACGAATTTTAGAAGAAAAATTAGATAAATTAATGACATTTAATCATAACTCACCAAGGATATTTGAGGAAATTCAAGCTTTAGAAGATGCAATTGATCAAGGCTTAGCGCAAACAACAACGGCTTTTAATCCAGCAACAGGAACTTTTACGATTCCAAACAAGGGAGCGTTAAGTTGGAGTAAAACGATTCAAGAAAAGTGGTCAACAAGAGATGAAGATGAGCAACAGCGTATAAAAGAAAAAATTGAAAAAGAGAATTTGCCAACGACTAAAGCTGAAATATTAAGGGACTATCACTGGTCAACAAATTCTAATATGTATGTGAATAACAAGACAGGCATTCCATCACCAGAAGTAACCGGTTTATACAATATGTTCGTACAAGCAGAACATACTTCACAAAAAAATCCACAATTAGAATTTTTTAATGAAATGTTACGAACAGGTAAGCATCCAACAACTGGAGTTAAGATTACGGAAGCAGAACGAGCCAATGCAGTATTGATGTTGTATACTCTAGCACTACAACCATTTGTAGGAGCCTGGGCAATGTCTAAAATTCCACAATCAGCAGAGAGTGTATCTGAAGTTAAAAAAACTGAATCGAACATAAATTGGGAAGCCAAACAACCTGTAAGTGGA
>JAVWJE010000139.1:1912-2261 GCA_036639135.1 Carnobacterium sp.
AATAGTTACTTTAAAGAAAAGTATGGTGCAGAAAATGTTCAATGGCAAACTCCAGTGAAATCTGTAAGTCAGATAATGGACACTCCAAGTGTTTTGTGGAAATCAACACCAACAGATATTGCTGAATTTATGAAGAAGGAAGGATGGACTGTCACTCCTTTGAAGCAAGGAGGAAGTTCTGGAATTTTATATGAGGAAGGTGGTGGTTTTAGTATGAATCCACCAAGTGGTGCTAGTGGGAGTTCTCAATACATTCAGTATCATCCGGGAGGAGGACATCATGGGAGCTACCCTTACTATAAAGTTTCTGCTCCTAACCAACCTGTAGTGAGAGTATATCTGGATGGTA
>JAVWJE010000139.1:2271-2860 GCA_036639135.1 Carnobacterium sp.
AAATAGATATTAAGTAGATATAAAAATAGTGAAAATGAATTTTATGGCATAGAAAGGTGCTGATAATATGTATGATGATATTGAAGAGCTGGCAAAAATATATGACTTATTTATTAACGGAATAAAATCTTTTTCAAGTGACTTTGAGAAACAGTATGAAAGATTAAAATATGCAGTTATAGCAGATGAACTTGCATCAGATTTTAGTGAAGTAGACTTAGCTAGAGCGAGAATACTGTATAAAAATGATTGGATTACTAAAGAACAAATGGATATAGTAGTTGAGATTGAGCATCATTTAGAAGAAATGAATAAAAATAAGTCTTTATGGAGTACAGAGGCAGTTAAAGGTGCCAAAGAGTGGGCGGAATGCAGAGAAATGGGAAGAAAACTATTAAATTCGTTAGGCTATAAATTTTTAGAACTTACTACAAATGATATTTTTTAGTTTCTATTAAGTTAGGATAAAGTTGAGGGGTACGCTGATTTTATTTGTACTCCTTTTTTGAATAAAATCAGAAACGTACGTACAATACATTGGTAAGGGGGCATTCACCAGACATAAACACCAATAATATTGACTATGCAA
>JAVWJE010000140.1:0-2812 GCA_036639135.1 Carnobacterium sp.
TAGAGTATGCTACGATATTACTTCTAAACCACCTGCAACGGTTGAGTGGGAATAAAGAACCAATATAACTTGGTGTGAAAACGTTGATTTAACGGTGTTTAGGCACATATGAAATGGATGAAAACAATATAATTTGAATAGGTTCTCCGACAAAATCCCGCCAAAATGAAATCTGGGATTGCCTATATCAAGTAAAAGAAAGAACCTTGCAGAAAGAAAACAGGGCTCTTTTTTTGAGCCTATTTTCTTTAGCAAAACAAATTTAGTCGCCAAAACTAAAAAATATGCTCTACTGAACTAGGATAGAACTATCCCTTAGGAGTTCGTCCTATACGCTTTCCTCTAATGTTCTCTTGTAGTCTGAAATGGTATCTAATGCCCTGTAGTAATTGCGAAGCTGTTGTTGAACTGGGTAACTACTACCCTCCTGTGCCCTGTACTGGAAGAAAAAGTGTTAGCTGGTGTTAGCAAAAATAGCACTCGCCAACTACGAAAATCATTTATCAAAGAGACTGAATACTCATATGAAGACACTCAAAAAAATGGGTGTCTTCACTTTTCTAAAATACAACAATTAGCTATTGTTTTCACTCTTCTTTATGACCTATATCACACTACTGATAACGCTATTAAAAAGGAAAATAAAATGCTATAATGATGTTATAAAAAAGGAGGCTATATTATGGCAAAGAAGAAAGTATTTGTATCATTTGATTATGAGGAAGACAAACATTACTATTATCTTTTAAAAGCATGGGACGCAAATGACAGCTTTGATTTTATTTTTAGTGACTATTCATCTAAAGAAATCAATAGTGACAGTGTCTCTGTAGTTAAGCAATCCCTATCTAGAAGAATTAACGAGGCAACCTATACACTAGTTATTGTTGGAAAAGATGCTAATAAGAAACATTCTGACTCTACTGAAATTGGATATAAGAATTGGCAGAATTACGAAGTAGCTAAAAGTATTGAGCATGGAAATAAATTAGTTGGTGTAAAAATAAACAGTAATTATTCTGCTCCGGAAGAATTACTGGGAGTTGGTGCTAAATGGGCACTAAGCTTTAAAGAAGAGAACATTCTCTCTGCACTTTCAGAAGCGTAATGACAAAAACAGAATTACTTTATGACCACTATAAAGAATCATTTTCTCTTAGTAGAGACGCGCAAAGTCAAAGAAATAAGCAATTTATCTTTCTTTGCATCGGCATTGCTTCCTTGTATCTTTTTATAGTTGAACCAAAAACTATGGAAACGGCATTCTCTAGCTGGTTAAAAGGAAGTATCTCAATTGATGTAATGCTCCCATTAAATGTCATTCTCTCTTTGGTTTGGGTCATGATATTATACATAACTATTAGGTACTTTCAACTAAACATTTATATAGAAAGACAGTATATTTACATATCCAAGATTGAAAAAAATTTATCAGTAGAATCAAAATTAGAAATAAATAGAGAAAGTACGAATTATTCATATAAGTACCCGTTTGTTCTTAATATGATTCACTACATCTACACTTGGGGAATTCCAATTCTGTTGATTATCGTTGTACTTTTAAAAATAATATTGGAATGGTTGACTTTTAGTGGTTGGTTCTTTATTATCTTTAATACCGTTATCGCCTCAACCATAATTCTACTTACTATATCTTACCTTCCTTTTATTCACAAAAAAAGCAAATAGAATAAATCTATAATTTAGACATCCTTCAATTTTAGGATGTCTTTTTGCTTATAATATTAACATCTGAAAGGAAAACTCATGAAAAATAAAATAGGAAATACACTCTTAGGGGTACTGATGGTCGCTATGACTATTATCAGTACCCTTTTTGCTTCTTTAAATATAGTTCACGCTAGTGATCTTGTCTTGAATGAAGTCACTGGATATAGCTATACAGGTGTCAGTCCTCATCTGGGCTATGTCATTACACATGATCCACTCTATATCATGAAAGTTGATGAAAAAGTCGTCTTCTGTGTAGAATCAGGAATCTTTACAACCTCTGGAGGTGGTTATATTCCAGAAATCTACATTGACAGTAAGAAAGACCTGCTATCTAAAATTGCATACTACGGCTATACGAATACTTCACAGAGTGGTTATGACTATGCTGTTGCTAATGTTAAATTAAAAACAGCCTCTTGTTGCCAATTTAACCATTTCTGGTTATTCTTATTCCAACATTTCTGGCTGTTTTTAATTTAACATTAACACAAAACTGCTGATGGTAAACGTATCTTATCTTTAGATGATGATACTATTCGAATTTTGCAGGAATGGAAACAAAGACAAGAAACAATCGGCATTCGTGATTTCATCTTTAGTTATGATGGTATACCAATGATTAAGTCTACCATTGCTCGTATCATTGAACGTTATTCTAAAATTGCTAAGGTGCACAGAATACAAGCTAAAGTCTTGCGAAATTCCCATGCTTCTTATCTAATCAATAAATTCAACATGTCTGTCTTGATTTTATCAAAGCGAATGGGACATTCTAGTCCAGAGATTACATTGAAGCACTATTCTCATATGTGGTCTGGCATAAATGAATCAATTGCACAAGAAATGACAGGGAATATTTAAATCAGCACAGCAAACAAAACGAATATCAATTTTAATGGCAATAAAGCAATAAAAAGAAATTAGAAACACAACAATAGAAATTTCCCGCCAAAATCCCGTCAAGCTACAAAAAAAGTGAGATAAACACCTTGATATAAGGGTTTATCCTCACATGCAATCTTGGAGTGGGAATAATATATAAAATAACTAAAGGCTTATTAGAATAGTATATTTTAAT
>JAVWJE010000141.1:0-2701 GCA_036639135.1 Carnobacterium sp.
TTAGGCAGTATTGAAGAAACAGAAATAACAGAAACGTTATGGAATTTTTCTGAATACAACCGAGTGATTGAAAAAGTAAATGAATTAATTGAAAGTTCAAAAAAAGATTTGTATCTACAAGTTTGGGAAGAAGATTTAACAATAGAAATGGTAGATTTGCTCACCAAAGCTGAACAGCGATTAGAGAATTTCATTGTTATTTTATTTAGTCAAGAACAGCGATATGAATTACCATTTACTCGTTTTTATAAACATGGCTTTGAAGAAGACAAATTAAAAGATTATGGCAGTCGTTGGATTAGCTTAGTAGCAGATTCAAAAGAAGTAGTGTATGGGACATTACCAACAGATCAGCCAGATGTTATCTGGACAAGAAATCATTCGATGGTTAAATTAGCCAAAGAGTACATTATCCATGATGCCTATAATTTACGCATGATTAAACAACTAGAAGATCCGGCAAAAGAAGTATTTGGAAAAGATTTAATGGATGTTAGAAATATTTATAAAAACTAAAAAAATTGTTGGAGGAAACTATGATGACTAGGGTATTATTATCTTTGATTGTGATTGTGAACTTATTTTTTGTATTTTCTTTTGTGAAAGATTTGGTAAAGCATAAAAATGAAATTATGACTGAACCTGCTAGTACATTGGCACTTCCATTTACTTCATTCTTCACGTTTTTACTTTCCACTTTTGGCGTATCAGATTTTGCTATTGGAACAGTATTGTATCGAAAGTTGAAATGGGTGCCTCTAAAGAAACTACCAGGAACATTAAATGCACAATGTGTTATTCCAGTAGCGGCAATGGCCCTATTATATATCACATCGATTGATGTTGGTCTTAAAACATTAGCTGTTTGTATTATCAGTCAAGTCATTGGAGCATATGTAGGACCACGTTTTGTTGTGAAATTACCAGAAAAAACAATTAAACAATTTATTTCAATCGGTTTGACTATTGCTGCATTGTTAATTTTAGCTGGAAAATTCAATTTAATTCCTTCCAATGGAACGGCAACTGAATTATATGGTCTAAAATTAGTAACAGCCGGTGTTTTATTATTTGCTTATGGTGCATTAAACAATATTGGTATTGGTTCATATGCGCTAACAATGGCTACGGTTTATGCTTTAGGCATGAATCCAGCAGTAGCTTTCCCCATCATGATGGGAGCAGCAACATTCTCAGTTCCAATCGGAAGTATGCAATTCGTTAAATTTGGTGAGTATAGTCGTAAAATCACGTTATTTACCTCTACATTTGGAGTACTAGGTGTATTGACAGCCGTTTACTTTGTTAAATCATTAAACGTTGGTATGCTTCAATGGTTGGTTATTGTGATTTTGCTTTATACAGCTGTTACTATGGTTTTAGAAATGCGTAAATCTAAAATGGACTTAACAGATAGTGCTAACTAAAAGATACAAAAGAAATAAAAAATAAGTTCAAGAGATTGTGGTTAAAAGGTATCTGAAATAAGTTTTAAGAAGGAGAGAGAAGAATGATTGTATTGACGAAAAAAGAAATGCAAACTGTTTTTACAATGGAGGAAGCTATTCAAGCAGATAAAGAAGCTTTACGTCTTTTCTCACAAGGGAAAAGCACAGTTCCGTTGCGTACAAATATTGATGTTCCTGAACATGGCGGGCAAAGCTTATATATGCCAGCCTATGTCGCTGGCGACAACCAAGCTTTGGGAGTTAAGATTGTTTCGATTTACCCTGGTAATATTGAAAAGAATTTACCAAGTGTGCCAGCAACGATGGTTTTACTAAATGCTGAAACGGGAATAGTAGAAGCAATGATGGATGGCACTTATCTAACACAACTACGCACTGGAGCTGTTCAGGGAGCGGCAACAGATATTTTAGCTCGTAAAGATGCTAAAATTGCTGCTTTAATCGGAACGGGTGGACAAGCTATTTCTCAACTAGAAGCGATGTTAACGGTTCGTTCATTAGACGAAGTAAGGATAGTAGATATTGACAAAGAGCGTTGTGAACAATTTGTAAAAGAGATGTCAGAACAATTTGCACATTTTAATACGAAATTAATTGCAGTAGACAATTCAGAAGAAGCGGTTAAAGGCGCAGATATTATTACTTCTGTGACAACATCTAGACGTGCAACATTTTCTGGAGAACATGTAAAAAATGGTGCTCATGTTAATGGTGTTGGAGCGTATACTCCTGAAATGCACGAATTACCAAGCGAAATCATTGTTCGTGCAGATAAAGTTATCTTCGATACAATGGAAGGTGTTCTGGCAGAAGCTGGCGATATCATTACTCCGTTAAAAGAAGGTTTAGTAGAAAGAAGTCACTACCAAGGAGATCTTGGTGAAGTGATGTTAGGTAAAATTTTAGGTCGTGAAAATGAAGAAGACATAACTGTTTTTAAAACGGTTGGAACAGCGGTATTGGATGTTGTGACAGCTGAAAAGATTCTTGTAAAAGCTAAAAAACTTGGAGTTGGAACACAAATCGCTTTATAAAAAATAGAGATAGTACCTAAGAGACCAACTAGTGGGAAAGCTCAACTAGATAGTCTTTTAGATGCTATTTTTTTATTCTTGATCATCCCTATCTTGGCTTGTTTCAGTTAAAAGGAGATACTTGGATTATCAATAGGATAATCGTAAGCGCAAAATGAAACGGTATCTAGCTATGACAAATAACCCTTGCTATAATGT
>JAVWJE010000142.1:0-2700 GCA_036639135.1 Carnobacterium sp.
ATTATTGACGAATTCTTTAGACACACAATGGAACGAATATCACAAGGACCAAAGGTACTCAAATGCAAAAATACAGTTTAACAATTCCGATTTAGAAACTATTTTAAAGAAAGTAGAGGTTACGTTCTCACCTACTGAAACTATAAGAAACTTTAAAAGTGATGAGCTTGGAGATGGACTTCGCTCTTTATTTTATCTTTCTATTGTTGATACATTGCTTGATATTGAAGAAAAAATTATGCAAGAAATATCTACAAAGGGAGCATCTGAGCATTTTGATTTGCTTCCACCTATACTTACAATTATAGCAATAGAAGAACCGGAAAATCATATTTCTCCCCAGATTCTTGGAAGAGTTATCGAGCGAGTGAAGACTATTTCGGCTAATGCCAATTCTCAATCAATAGTAACTTCTCATTCGCCATCAATTATAAAGAGAATTGACCCTTCAAATATAAGGTATTTTAGAAGCTGTAGAGAAAAAGAGTGCTCGGAAGTAAAGGGACTTACGCTTCCTGATAGTGAAAAAGAGTCAAGTCAGTTTAAGTATATTAAGGAAGCTGTAACAGCCTATCCTGAACTATACTTTGCAAAACTGGTTGTTTTAGGTGAAGGAGATAGCGAAGAAATAATAATCAAAAAAATGCTAGAGCTTAAAAACACCAAAATAGACTCTGCAGAAATTTCTATAGTTCCATTAGGCGGACGCCATGTTAACCATTTTTGGCGATTGTTAAACGATTTAAACATCCCATTTATAACATTGCTTGATCTTGATCGAGAGCGCAATGGCGGTGGTTGGGGACGAATAAAATATGCCATTCAACAACTTATAGATACTGGCTATGATAAAAAGAAATTATTAGAAACTACTAATGGCATTATGAAAGATGAACAATTTAATAAGATGAATAATTGGGATGTTGATAAAGTCGAAACTATGCAAGGTTGGATTGCAATGCTTGAAGAATATGATGTATATTTTTCAAGTCCGCTCGATATTGACTTCGCAATGTTAACAAAATTCAAAGAGAAATATATTGCTACTTTATCTAGTGACGAAGGTCCACTTATAAAGGGATATGGCAAAATACAAAAGCCAGAAATACCAGAAGGAAAGGAAGATGAGTATCAAGAATTATTAAACAAAAGAATAGAATCTGATGTTCATGCCACTTTAAAGGTGGAGGGTGGCGATGGGTCTACGTATAACGATGACGAAAAAGAACTAATGATTTGGTATAATTATTTCTTTTTAAATAGAGGGAAGCCTACTACACATCGTGTGCTATTTACTGAGAATGAAGATATAAACTTTGAAAGTTTCCCAAGTTGTTTGCAGAAATTTGCAAATGCTATTATAGATAAATTAAACTAATGACGTAAAGGAGGTATGCAGGTGGTGTGGAAAAAATGCGACGAGTGGGCACCGACTGATGGTTTTGTGTTAGAAACTGTTGCAATAGAGGTTGCAAAAAGCAATTGCAATGATCTTGTGGTGGCTGGTCCCGGTGCTGGGAAAACAGAGCTTTTAGCACAAAGGGCGTGCTATTTACTAGAAACGAACACTTGCATGAATCCCAAAAGAATTCTTGCCATTAGTTTTAAGAAAGATGCTGCATCTAATTTAAAAGAGCGTGTAGAAAAAAGATGCGGTAAAGAGCTAGTGGCAAGATTTGATTCAATGACCTATGATGCATTTGCAAAATCAATGCTGGATCATTTTATGAATGGGTTACCCATAGGAACAAGGCCTAATAAGGACTATGAGGTCGACTTAACCGGTAAGAAAAGTAATGGTAAAGACATTATTTCTTTTCAGGACATATCAAAATTAGCCGTTCAAATTATTAGAACAAATCCATTAATTAGGCGTTCGCTACAATTAACCTATAGCCATGTTTTTTTAGACGAATTTCAAGATACTACTACTATACAATATGAATTATTAAAAATTTGTTTTTGTGGTTCCACTGCGGTTATAACCGCAGTAGGCGATAGTAAGCAACGTATTATGCTTTGGGCAGGCGCAAAGAGAACTGTTTTTGAAGATTATCAAAAGGACTTTAGTGCAGATAAAAAGACTTTACTAATGAACCACCGGTCTGCTCCTCGTTTAGTAGAAATACAAAAAGCTATGTATGCAAATTTAAATGAACTGCCAGTTGATATAACCCCTTCACCTAAATGGGAAGATGACATGGGAAGGGCGTACTTGAGATTTTTTGACGATGAAAATTGCGAAACAGAAGTAATATGCAGTGAAATCATAAACTTGATAAAAGGTGGAACAAAGCCAAGAGATATATGTATACTTGTTAAACAAACAGTTGATGTATATAGCGGAGATATTATAACCCATTTGGCTGATAATAATATAAAGGCGAGGAATGAAACACTGTATCAAGATTTACTAAAAGAAGAAATCGTGCAAATTTTATCGTGTATCGTTATGCTTACAAGAACTAAGCGACATCCAAATGAATGGCAAAACATTATTAATTTTTTTTCAGAGCTAGAGCTACTGGATGAAAATTCAAAAATTGAAGAGTATGTCAGAGTAGAAAACAAAGTAGATAATCTTATACAGACTTTTGCCAGTAGCATTAAAAATGTATCAGAATATGAAACATTTAGTGACAGCATAGACTATTTGTTGGAAAGAATGTCTTATGATAGGTTATCCAATTTGTTTTTAGA
>JAVWJE010000143.1:0-2647 GCA_036639135.1 Carnobacterium sp.
AAAAAAGGTTATATGTACGGAGATGATGTTAAATATTCGTGCAGCGACGAGTCTAAAAGCACAGATGATATTACATGGTTAAACAAATACATGAAAGACCAGAAGAAATCGAGAAAGAATATCGATATTTCCGAAGATGTATATGTTGCTGGTTCTGGAAATCGTATTATATTGCCAAAACAAAGTGGAATGAAATACGATTTAAACAGAAATGCTCCTTTCGATATTTACAACTTAGACTATTGTTCTTCTTTTATTGTTTATTCTAGCAATTATACGAAAGACAAATTGTTCGGTTGCATTATTACAACGTTCGATTGTGATAATCCAGAAAATACAAAATATGAATTAATGATTTACGATTATTTACATTCTTATTGTTTTAGTTGTACTACCTTAAAAGGACTTGGAATTGGCGATATTCGTTTTATTGAAAAAAGCGAACATTCCATAGGATATTGCCCATTCGTTGAATTTAAAGCAAATAAAGCACGTATGGGAATTGTTGAAGTAGTAGAACCTTTGTTTGACGCAGTAAATTTAATAACGAGTAATACACTTGATAATATCGTTGATGTTGTAGGTGGAATTCTGTTAGTTATTAATAATACGATTACTGGACAAGATAAAAAACAAGTTGATGAAACAGGCTCATTGACACTTAGTACAATAGACCCATCTAAGCCAGTAGACGCTCGTTATCTAATTAACCAACTTCAATATGGTGAAGTCAATTTAGTGCGAGAAGAACTAATTAAAACAGCCTACAACATAGTTGGAGTACCGCAAGCCACTACACAAAGTACGAGTGGTGGAGATACAGGACAAGCAAGAATGTTAGGTGGTGGTTGGAGTAGAGCAGATATTGTGGCAAAGCAAGATGAACCATGCTTAAAAGAAGCGGAATCAGAAATGCTAGAAATTGCTATTTCGATTTGTAATAAACAACCAGATTGTAAAATCAATGATTTATATGCAAATGACATAGAAGTAAACTTTTGCAGAAATAAGAATGATAATCTTTTGGTTAAAACACAATCACTTCAAACACTAATAGGCATGAATGTACCAAAAGAAACGGCATTAAACATTGTTGAATTGACGGCTAATCCTCATGAAGTCGCTATCGAATGGCAAACACTAAACGATAGTATAGAAGAAAAAAATAAAGAAACGGAATATAAGAAAGAACAACTAGGAGGTAATGAAAGTGGCTTGCAAAAAGAAACCGAAAAAGAAACCAAAGAAATAGAATAGTTTCGTTGATTTAGCACCTTAACAGGTGCTTTTTTCATGCGCTAGAGAAAGGGCAATACAAGTATCTCAAAACACGAGAGAGAACTCTAAACTCAACATAGTGCAGAGAAGCATTACAAAAACTCGGAGGAATTATTATGAAAGACTATTTAAAATTTCCACTAGACATTCAGTTGTTTGGGGAAGACACACCACCAGAAACACCACCAGTACCAACAACAGAACCTACTGTATCTAAAAAAATGTTAGACAAGGCTTTATCCGAATTAGCGCAAGCAAAGAAAGATTTAAAAGCCAAAATGACAGATGAAGAAGCACAAGCATTAGCATTATCCGAAAAAGAAGCAGAATTGCAATTATTGCGTGATGAAAACAAAAAAACAAAGATGATCGCTGGACTTTCTAAGTCTGGTATTGATGAAAACTCAATTACTAAAATTTCAGATATGGCAATTAATGCTGATACAGATGGTTTAGCACAAGCGATTAATGAAGCGATTTCTTTAAAGAACGCTGAACTATCAAAAGAATTAGAAAAACTAAAATTGGAAAGCACAAAGCGACCAAATGGTGGCGATAATTCGGGCGATAAAGATTTTACTAAAGAAGATTTTAAAAAGATGACTTTAGACGAAAAAATGGCTTTAAAAGAAAAAGACGAAAAGAAATATTATAGCCTTAAAGGCTAGGAAAGGTAGTATAAAAAATGGCACATAACGGAATAATTAATGGTTTTCACTTCGACCCAGAAGTGTTTACTGATTATATGCAAGAACAGTCTTGCATTAACAACAAAATTTTAACATCTGGAATTTTAATGTATGACCCTAAAATTGAAGAAGCTATCGGAGGAAGTTCTAACATTGGTAAAATTCCTTATTTTAAGTCAATGGATAACGAGGGACACGCTTTAAATGATGATGGCAAAACAGATAACATTCCAACAGGATTAACTGGTGGAAAACAAACATTTATGGCGATTGCTCGTATGAAGTCTTGGTATCAAGATGTTTACACACGTTATTTAACAGGTAAAAATCCACTTGAAAATTTTGCTAACAATTTAGTTATACCATATTGGAAAAACGAATGGGAATACAATTTAATGGCTATTACAAAAGGTATTATGGGAACAACAGGTATGGCAACTCATAAAACTAATTTAGCCGTTACGACAGGTACAATTACTGATGTAAACAAAGTTGATTTAACAACTCATTTAGATTTAGGACAAAAAGCATTAGGTGATAAACGAACAAACTTTAGTCTATTTGTTTGTCATTCAACAGTAGCAACAAACCTAAAGAAAAAAGAAGCGGTTGAAAACAAAAAATACTATTCATCCATTTTAGGTGAAATTGAACTTCCTACTTTAGGTACTATGATTGTA
>JAVWJE010000144.1:0-2557 GCA_036639135.1 Carnobacterium sp.
GCAAAGTCTAAATAACTTGTAATGGGATCATTTTTTGAATCCACCCAAGTCGATAGAAATTGCTCATTCAATTTTGTGTCTTGTGCAGCAGCTATGTAGCGTGTATCGCTGCCATTCGATACAATAAACATTTGAAGGGCTGAAAAAATCCCGTTAAACTTGCCTTGTATTAAGTATTTTTTTATCTGTCTAAACGCATCCATATAAGAATGGGCTCTATTTTTTAGTTCAATATGAATCAGTGGCAAACCATTGATCAACAAAGTGACGTCAAAACGTCGATTTCGATCGTCTGCGCTTTGTTTAAAACTCTGAAATTGATTAATCACTTCGTAAGAAGACATTCCACCCGCTATATCTGCTCGGTTTAATACTTTCAAACGAACGGTTCCAAGAGACGCATCTTCGCGTTGAACTTGAACTTTTGCTACACCATTTTCACCAGCCAACCATTTAGCTGCGTCATAGAAGTTCGCAAAGGTTAATTGGTTTTGAACCTGACGGAATTCTTGTTCCGTCAGGTTCACTCCATTTAAGACATCTTTATTGTTTCGTTCTAGTTTTTCTCTAAGGTTTACCCATAATTTTTCTTCTGTGTTTAAGTCTTTCCGATAGGTCCATTGCGAATCTCCACTAATCAATTGGTTAATGAGATTTTGTTCCAACTCTGATTCAGAAGTAAACGTGATCGCCATCCACTCGCCTCATTTCCTTAGTCTTAAACAAACATTTTTTGTAGCATAGCTTTTTTTAAGTTTTGATAGGTCTCTAATTTTTGTTCATAAAGAACGATAGTTTCATCAAGTTGTTTAAAGAAGTTACCAATTTTTTCTTGTTCCCCATTACTAGGAGTAAGTATTAAAGCCTCTTTTATATCTCTAGAATTAATTGATTCAAACGTTGAACCCGTGCTATATCTCGTCCAATATCCAGAAGATTTCATTCTAATCAAACTTTGATAAATAAATTCATTTCCTCTAATACCTGTTACTCCTCGTCCTAATACTACATTAAAATCAGTTTTCCCAATTTCTCCTACAGGAGCTCGTACACTTAAAATCAAATCTCCTTTTTCAGCTATTTTAGTTACTTGTGTAGTCCAAACCCTAGGTACCACTCGCCCATTTTTCATATCTGCATTGCCTTGAACTAAAATATAATCGCTTGGATCATCAGTATAGTTATCACCGTTAGGAGACTGGCCCATTGTAATAAGGCTAATTTCTTCTAGTTGCTTTTGTTTCCAATTTTCAGCAAATCCAGAGAACCTAACTCTTGGAACACTTTCTCCTTTTTGTGGAAACATCTTTTGCAGCATAGCTTTTTTCAGTTCCTTGTGGTCGTTAAGAAGTTGTTTCTGTAGATTGATAAGGTCATCTAGTTTATTGAAGAACGAACCAATTTTTTCTTGCTCAGAATTTAAAGGGAAAAAAAATTGCATTTTTTTAAAATTGCCCACTGTAATTTGATTTATAGTTGCTCCAAGATTTTTATGAATCTCGACCTCAAATTGTCTCGTATCAAGTAGAGCATTTACAAATGATGAATGATCAGAATGAATGCCTGTCATGAAAGCCCCTATAACTGTATTTTCCATTGTTTTTTTGATAGTTGCATGTTTACCTATCAGTGATCTGGAACCATTACGAACTACAACTACAATATCACCAACTTGAACATTAATACTATTCACTGCTTTATTTTCTACATAGACATTATCTGTTTCTATAATTTCTCCATTTTTTACATTTGATGAACGAAGTACAAAGGTACCATCTTTTTTAACAATATTATCAGGAGAATAGGTTAACCCTGAAAAAAACTTTACTTCATCTCCCAAACTACGAAAATCCCAGTCAATATTAAAATCAGGAAAACGAATGTCAGGAATACTTTTTCTTTTATTCATCTTTTTCACCACTGTTCGCTAGCTGAGAGATAAACTCTTTTAATTCTTTATTTACTTCTTCAGTTGTTCCACTTAACTCATTCAACATACCAAATAACTCACTTTCTGCATAAGTTAAATCTTTTTTTGTTTGTTGAATTTTTGTAGAAATCGTTTCTAAAGAAATATCTTCCTCTTCTTCAAAAGTATCTACGTAACGAGGAATATTTAGATTGAAGTCATTTTCTACAATCTCTTCAAATTCTGCGACATACGCATACTTCTCTTTGTATTCTCTTTTAGCATACGCTTCTAAGATCGTATCAATGTGATTATCTGTTAACGTATTTTGATTCTTCGCTTTTTCAAATCCTTGAGAAGCATCAATAAATAAAACATCTTTAGTTGGACGGTCTTTCTTCAAGATAATAACAGTCGTTGGAATAGAGGTATTAAAGAAAATATTAGCAGGTAAGCCAATCACTGTGTCGATTGCACCGTTTTCTAATAACACTTTACGAATTTTTCCTTCTCCACCACCCCTAAAAAGTACCCCATGTGGCAATACAATTGCCATAACACCAGAATCTTTCAGGTGATAATACCCATGTAACAAGAAAGCAAAGTCTGCTTTTGATTTTGGTGCTAAAACGCCATAGGTAGAAAAAC
>JAVWJE010000145.1:0-2467 GCA_036639135.1 Carnobacterium sp.
ACCTAAAAAAGTTTGGGTTTCTGCTCGCGCACTTAAATCAGGTAAAGTTGAACGCGTTTAAACAGAATAAAGAATAGAGTTGAGACAATTGTCTCAACTCTATTTTTTTAGTCTTTACTTTGTATAACAGCTATTAAACCTGCTTCAAAAGAGAATTGCGCTTTTTTTTCATTAATAAATTCATTGCTTGCCAACGATTGAGGGTACAATATGTCCGCTTTAGACAATTCATACTTTACACCAGTCAACGTCAATTTTTCAACAGGTATTAAACAAACGAAAGCTAAATATTTTTTATCTTTTTCTTTTTCAAGCTCATAGGTTCCAGGAATAAAATAAGAGACACTGTTTTTATTATCATTAATTTTTATTTTAGAGATATAAGGATAAAATGCAGGTTGGAAAACAAGCCATAAATTATTTAACAAATGATCTAATCTCCCGCCAGTAGCGCCATATATCGTTACTTCATCGGGAGAAAATTCATGGAATGCCGCTTTAACAGCTAACTCTGTATCTGTTGCATCCTTTTCAGCAGGAAATTGACGCACATCTTCTATCTTATCTTTTAATTTTTTTAATTCTGCTTGAGTAATGGAATCAAAATCTCCTAGAGCTAAAACAGGTTTTATCCCATAATCTAATAGCCTTATAGCACCTCTATCAACACCAATCCAGATTAAATCCTCGTTGAATGTATTTTCAATATTTGGTAAATAACTTTCTGGTCCTCCTACCATTATTGCAATACGAGTCATTTTAACGTACGGCATCTTTTAGAGATGTTAGTTGTTCAACTGGATTTTGAGCATCATAAATATAAGAACCTGCAACAAAAACATTTGCTCCGGCATCTTTACAAATCTTAGCGGTTTCAGGAGAAATACCACCATCTACTTCGATTTCAAAGTTATACCCTTTATCTTTTTTCAAGGTATCTAATAACGCAATTTTAGACACTGTTTCCTTGATAAAGCTTTGACCACCAAAACCAGGATTAACTGTCATAACTAAAACCATATCCACTTCACTCAAAACTGGCATAATTGACTCTACTGCTGTTCCCGGATTGATAACAACTCCAGCTTTAACCCCTTGATTCTTGATTAACTGAATGGCACGATGAATGTGATGAGTGCTTTCTACATGGACTGTAATAATATCTGCACCAGCTTTTGCAAAATCTTCAATATAATTTTCAGGATTCTCGATCATTAAATGACAATCTAGGGGTAATTTAGTTATCGGACGAATTGCCGAAACGATATTTGCTCCAAATGTTAAGTTTGGAACAAAATGACCATCCATAACATCCACATGTATGTAATCTGCTCCCCCTTCTTCAACTAAGCGAATATCTCTTTCTAAATTAGCAAAATCTGCACTTAAAATAGATGGTGAAATTTTCATAAACATCCTCACTTTTCCTTTTTATTGTATTTTGGTTTTCTATTCTCAATTTCATCAAGGTATTGTAAATAATGTTTGTAGCGATAGTCTTGTATCCGACCTTCTGAAACTTCTTTTTGAACTTGGCACCCTGGTTCGTTGCGATGCATGCAGCTCCTAAAGCGACAAAGATCTTGTACTTCAACAAACTCTAAAAATAACTCAGGTAATTCTTCTGCTTCAATCTCTAAAAAATCTATCGAACTGAAACCAGGTGTATCTGCTACTAATCCATCAAACAAAGGAATTAACTCGACATGACGCGTTGTATGTTTGCCACGACCCAGAGCTGAAGAAATAATTCCTGTTTTCAAATCTAGTTCCGGAGCAATTTGATTTAATAATGTGGATTTTCCTGCACCTGATTGCCCCATAAATACCGTTAATTTATTTGGAAAATACGTTATCAGTTCTTCTATTGCTCTTTGGTTTGTTTTTAATTCTGGAAGAATAACCGGATAACCTATTTTTTCATATTGTTTTTTTAATGTAATTACTTCTTTTATTTGTTCTTCAGTTAATAAATCTATTTTTGTGATATAAATGATAGCTTTAATAGCTTTACTTTCTAAGGTGACTAAAAATCGGTCTAATAAATTAGTAGAGAAGTTTGGTTCTATGGCTGACATAATAATAATACCTAAATCAACATTCGCAACAGTTGGGCGGACTAATTCATTTTTTCGTAAAAGCAATTCTTTAAGAATTCCATCCGTCTTCGTGGTGCTCTCAAATTCTACATAGTCGCCAACCATCGGTGTCAGTTTACGTTTCCTGAAATTCCCTCGACCACGAGTTTGGTAAGTTTCACCTTCATAATAAACATAATAAAAACCGCTCAAAGCTTTTCTAATTTGTCCTTTTGGCACATTGCACCTCCTTTGTCTGTTTTTAATTATTTACCTCAACTAGTAAGGATAACTCTTTTTTATATTTTAACACCAAAAAACCTGAAAGACTAGTTTATGATGCGCTACCCGTCAAGAGGACAATGAAATATAATAAAATTTTTAATAGC
>JAVWJE010000146.1:0-2459 GCA_036639135.1 Carnobacterium sp.
CTTGTGTACCTGGAAGCAATTGTAGAATCAATGCTTGTCCAAACTTCTCTGGTTGTTCTGTTGTTAATGCGGCTGCTGCTTCACCAGTCATACCTACACCTTTAGCTGAACCAATTCCTGAAAAGATTGTTGCAATTCCGATTCCCATTGCTGCAAAAAATAAGCCACCGTTGTTTTCAGTTAAAAATGTTAGTAAGTTTCCCATTATAAAATTCCTCCATTATTGTGTTTTAGTTTTTTTATTTAAACTATTACTGTCTTTTCTTTAAATAAATGTGTTTTTCAAAAGTTTTTAACGGATTAAGTGCATGTCCGCCGCCTTCATAAAATTTACCGAAAAATTCAACATACTGTAATCTTGCTGTATGAACATATGCACTCAGATAAGTTAAGAATATATTTAAAGAGTGTAAAGCAATAAACAGTACTATCCCAACAGTAAACTTAGCTATTGGTGGAAGGAAATCAACAATCATATTAAATGCTGCTGCAATACTTCCTCCAGAGATACCTAAAGCCATTAGTCTGGTATAACTAACTAAGTCCCCTACATATCCGGTTACACCATATAAATTATAGAATCCGAGCGCAGCACCTAGCCCTTTGCTTTCTGAAGATACCATTGTCACGAAAATAATCCCCACGACGTTTACTCCAATTAAAATATAAGCAACTAAATTAAGAATTGGACTATCAAAGACCATCATTCCTAATACTAACAAACCTATACCTAACAGAATTCCAACCCAAGCCATACCATCAACGTAACTAGAGGCACGTTCTTGTTTTCTCCATTTAACGCCACTATTAATAAGCAGACCATAGATAAGTTGAACAAAACCGAATATAACTGAAATAATTAATATTGTTATAACATCGGATGTCGTAGATAGCAGCTGAATAGGCAATTCGTAACCCATGAAGCTTCCATATATCAGACCCCAAACAATTACAGAATAAGATAGTAGATTGAAAAAGCGGATAAATTTAGCCATTCCATGTTCAAGTTTAAATAGTTTCTGAGCAGCTAGAGTTCCAATTAAAAGGATCAAGCCATAACCTACATCCGCACTCATCATACCAAAGAATACTAGGTAGAAAGGCATCATGAATGGTGTTGGATCAATGTCGTTATATTTAGGTAAACTATACATTTCAGTAATACTTTCAAAGGGCTCTACAAATTTATTATTGTTTAAAACCACTGGAACACTATCAAAATCTTTCATTTTAATTTCTTCTGAGATAACAGCGTAATTTTTTTCTCCAACATGTTCATCTAATAGCTTACTTAAATCAGAAAATTGTCCCTCTTCTAACCAACCATTTAATAAAAACAAGCTCTTACCATTCAATAGAAGATCTTTACCAATTTCTCTTTGATGTAAATTATAATAATATTCTTCTCCTAATTGTAATTCTTTTAACTGAGGAGAAAATTGCAACAAAGCTTTTTTGAGTTTCTGTTCTTTTTCTTGTAATTCTTTATTTTCGGATAAATTTCTTTGTAACTCTTCTTTAGGCAATGCTTTATAGGGATAGTTGAATTTAGTAAACTGGAATTGGTTTAAGACCTCTTCAATTATTTGTTGGTTTTCTTTAGCAGTAATAATCAGATAAGCAGCTTCGTCCTTATATTGAAAAATCTCATCAACATAATTTGGAACCGTTTCTTTTAATGCCTCTTTAAATTCTGATACGTTTCCTGAAGAAATTGTTCCAACAAGCCCTGAAGTCATTTTAAAGTTAGTCAAATCATTTGGATTAAAACTTAAGGGTTCCCACTTACGTAAAAATAATTCTTCCTCATTTAATGTCTTTTGTTTTTGATCTAAAATAATAAGCTCTTTTTCTTTTTCTGAAACATCTCGGCAAATTTCTTTTAACCGAGTAACAGAAATTGATTCTTCCAACTCTGCTAACGTATATTCTTCTCTACCTGCCTTTAATTTCGCAAACATTCCTGCTTTAGGAATGTATTGACTCAAATAAGATAAAGCATACTGAATATCTTTTAAACGTTCTTCATATTTCATTCTTTCAGCAGCGGGTTTTTCTTTAGAGTAGGAATCTAGAAGCGTTGATTCTTCTAAAGTAGTTAAGTCCAGTAATTCTAATTTCTGTAGCTCCTGTACTGCTTTTAGAAGAAGGTCTTTATCTGTTTGTTCAGCCAAGAGCGTTACTTTTTTCATTTTAGCTATTGCCATATCGATTGACGACCTCCTTAACAATGTCATTAACTACATTTGTTTTATTCATCTGAACGGACTGTTTCATCTCTTCTACTTCGACTGCAATGACTTTATCTTTTTCTTCTTTTATAGAAGCTATTTTTTTATCGTATTCTTTTTGTTGACTAAACTCATAATCTTTTAAATCTGAGGATAATTTCTTTTTATGCTCTTCAATGGTGACTTGGGCTTCAGCTTTTATATTTTTCATTTCAGAGAGACTGTCTA
>JAVWJE010000147.1:0-2074 GCA_036639135.1 Carnobacterium sp.
TTATAGGTGTATTAGTAGTTTTAACGTTAACTAAAAAAGTGATGCGACTAGAAGCATAATAGAAAAGGTATCAAAGAAACTATGAATTATTCCAGTTGCTTTGATGCCTTTTTGTAGGTTTTAGTTAGTGTAATGGATTGACTGTTCTTTTTCTAATTCATAAACAAATAAATCAGAGTTATCTAAAGGTAAATCTTTCATAGATACAGCACATATTTGATTGTTTTCATACGTTTTATAATAATAAGTCTGTTCTTCAATGCTTACACAAGATGAATATTGAGTGATTTCATAAAGTTCTCCCGGTGCCATAGCACTACCTCGTGGTTGTGCTGCAAAATCTAAAATATGAAAAAACTGAGAAACGTTTGCCAATTCTGTTTTATCTGCTACAGAGTTAGATAGAGCGTAAGCTGCGCGAACAAATCTTGATGGAGAAGAAAGATCACCAGGAAGACCAATTGCTCCCATTCCTCGACTATAGATATCTAGGTCAAGCTTAGCACTTAAACGGTTTTCTAATTGCTCATATTGTATTGGTGATAGGGGAAAGAAGGATTATTGGTTAATACGTTAAACTGATTGTCATATATTTGTAAGCCTTCAGCAGTTGACTCGACAACTATTGAACTGTCTTTGTCTGAAATCAACCAATGTAAAGGAGATGCTTGTAATTTTTTGCTAAAAGAAAGGTTAGTTAAATTAATATCTTTTAGCAATGTTTTAGCTTCTTGGACACTAGCACATTTGCTTAGCAGGTAAGGAATAAATTCAAAAGAAGCAATGTTCTTTTTGTTTTTTTGCTCAGCATGATAGACTGCAAAACCGTCAAAATTTAATCCAACCATTCCAAGACCTTTTTCATTAACGGCGTCAAAGTACAATGGATAATTATCTACTACCATGGCCATACCAATTATGGAATAGTGTGAAGAGAGCTCTTCTTCTTTACTTAATTTAAATGGGAAATTTCTGGGTGTGACGACAACTTTATTATTTAAAGAATACTCTAAATCTAGATTTCTTCCAAAATAGAACGAACCATTCGTATAAGATAAACCGGTACACATAAAATATCCCTCCTAAATAGCTTGATACACGACTATAATACGAGACATATGGTAGTAAAACAACTATTTAATACTATTAATTCAACAAAAAAATAGGCATTGAAATTTCTTTTAAACCAAGAAATTTAGGTGAGGAAGAAATCGAAAGAACGAGGTCAAATAGAACAAAAAAGGAGAACTACATCATTTGCAGTTTTCCTTCTTTTGTCAATAAGACGGTTTATTTAAATGTTTCTTTTAAGATCGCCATTTTGGGGATATCTTTGAATATTAGACTTCTTTTGTATAAGCTAGTGTTTTATTTAATAAGAATGGCGTATAAAAAGCTACTGTATCGCTTAAGGGAAGAATATCATTTGAAAGATTAATGCCAATAACCTCTTTAATGTAATTTCTTCTATCTTCAATCCGTTTCCAAACTTCAGGATAGTGTTGGCTTAGTTTATTTCTTAGTGTTTCATCAGCAATTGCTATTGGCTCTTCACAACTTGCTCCGGTATAGCCAGGAACACTTGGAATCATATCGATTTGCAGCAATTGTCCGCTTTGAATGACGGCTTTAGAACCTTCGAAGAATGGAGAAGACATCCATTCTTCGTCTGAAGTATAATGACCTGGATTCAATGTCCAGCCATAAATCTCAGAGGGGAAAACTTCTTGGATTTTCGCATAAAATTCATCTCCAGAAATGCCAATAGACAGAGTTTCTAACCAAGTTGAATAAGCTTTGAAGTAAGGTTTCCCAACGCGGTCTAAATAATCTTTTTGATTCTCAGGCAATTGATCTTCAGAAGAGATGACAAACCCAGCTCGGCTGCTCAAACCGCCTTTGTAACCCACAGTTAAAGAGTAATTATCTTTTAAAGCAATGGTTTTGTCTCTTGGATAAAGAATCGCATTTGTAAAGCGTTGTCCTGCAGCACTGATGGTTGTAACCGAGTTCGGCTGACCGTCTTGTGCTAGCAAAGCCCCAATTTCTTTTTCACCTTTTCCAACTGAAATTT
>JAVWJE010000148.1:0-2017 GCA_036639135.1 Carnobacterium sp.
TGGATCATAGTTGACCTTTCCAATTGTCGCTCCCGTGTCAGTCACAAGGGAATAGTTTTTAATATCGGTCAAACTACTATGGAACTGAACCCTTAAAATGAGACAGTAATAAAAACACCTATGCGGTTGCTTGTTTTCGATAATCTATCGGAGATAAGTAACCGTATTTTTGTTGAATTCTCTTTTCATTATAATACTTGATGAAATTTTGTACAGTTTCGATTACACTAGTAGTAGAGCATCCAAGCTCTGACTGTATTGAGAACGTTTCAGACTTTAGAGTGGAATGAAACGATTCTATTGGAGCGTTATCAGCGGGTGTCCCTTTTCGGGACATACTTCTGATAATGCTTTTTGCTTTTGTCGCTTCATAATAAGCATAAGACGTATAGACAGACCCTTGATCTGAGTGTAATAGACAGTTTTCTGGAAGATTTTTTAATTGATTAAGTGTATCTAAAACACAGGCAATATCTTGCTTATCACTGATTGTATAAGACAAAATTTCACCATTGAATAAATCCATAATACTAGAAAGATAAAGTCTCTTAGGTCCATAATCAAGATAAGTAATGTCCGTTGTGATTTTTTCTAATGGTTTCTTTGAATGAAATTTTCTGTCAATCAAGTTAGATGTTTTGAAATAAGCCGATCCTGGTCGATGTGCTTTTTTTGTTTTAACTCGACAATTCCAACCGTAGGTTTGCATAATTCGTTGAACAACCTTGTGATTAACTTGCATTTCTTTTCTAAGAAGAAATGTGATTTTTCGATAACCATAAGTATAATTATGTTCGTTGCAAAGTTCTTTAATACGTGCAACTCGGCTATCTTTTTTGTTACTTATCTTAGTCCAACGGTAATATGTGCTTCTAGGAATATTAAAATAATCGCATAACCAAGTGATTGAAACCTTTCCTTTAAACGAATCAACTAATTCTATAAATGTTTCAGCTTCCACTTCCTTTCCAACTCTTTGTATTTTTTTAAGACATCAATTTCCTGCTTTAAATACTTATTTTCCTGTTTCAATCGCTCTTCAGAACTTAGTTCCTCTCTTCCTTTACCATAACTGTATTGTTTACCTACTCCTTGTGAGAATCGATAAGATTCTCCTTTTCTGTACCATTGCCACCACGTGTTTACTTGTGTTCTATTTCTGACATTTAATTCTGACATGATTTCTCTAGTTGTTTTTCCTTCCAACTTCATTCGTATAGCTGCTTCTTTAACTTCTAATGGGTATGAAATTCGTTTAACCATAAAAATACACCTCCGTTTTCTTCATTTTACACGAATTCAACGGGGGTGTTTTTATATTTGTCTCAACCTATGGGGTCAGTTCAATATTTATTGGCTCTTTATTTAGGTGGCTTTTTATTAGTGATGATTTCAACTTTAACGATGTTCCTCATAAATTATTGGCTATTTGATTTGCAAGTACCACCTATCATCAATTTGCTGGCCTTTCTTTTAGTTGTTTTCATCGTGTTTTGTGGCATTGCTAGTTTAGGAATAATCATCGCTAGTGTTATCAAAGGCTTGCAAGAAACCTTGTCAATCGCCTTACTAACTTATTTTAGTTTATTGTTTTTATCTGGGGCGACAGTGCCGCTACCAGTCTTTCCACTAGCTGTTCGAAACTTTAGTGAGACTTACGTGCCTTATACAAAAGTCGTGAAGCTCTTACAAAATATTTGGTTAAATCAAGTGGAATCTGTAAGAGTTAATTTTGTCACTACGATGCTGATTAGCGGAGTGATGTTTTTCTTAGGACTAAAAGCTTTTAGATGGCAACGCCTAGACTAACCGAGGAGTCAGCTCTTAAATATTTAGCTAAGTAATAGTTGAAGGAAAGTTAGTAAAGAGCTATACTTGTGAATTCACGGGGAAAGAGCAGGTGGCTTAAAAGAGTGATCTTAAGCTATTTTTAAAATTAAACTTAGTTTGCAAATGCAAATAGAATGGGGACCAAATGGGAAATACAGAATTATTTAATCAAATGGCAGAGAAATAT
>JAVWJE010000149.1:0-2015 GCA_036639135.1 Carnobacterium sp.
GCGACCACTAAGAAAATGGACAATCTGATCCATTTCTTAGTGGTCGCTTTTTTTTCATCTGACGACCAAAGTCGAAGATGAAAAAAAGCTTTTTCTTTGCCTATTCTCTAAAACAAATTCAAGCCCAAAGGCTTAGAAATTGTTTTAGAGAATAGGTGCTTTTCAGCCTCGCAGAGACCACACTTTGCGAAGTAAAGTATAGTGGGTTATACTTTACATGGAAGTCACACCGAATCAAGACCAACAATAGGAGGGTTTTTTATGTCTATGGTAGTAGCGAGAATGCAAAAAATGAAAGCTCCTAATTTAATCGGACTAGGAAATCATAACCAACGAAAAACTGACAATCATTCGAATAAAGATATTGACGTGTCACGCTCCAATTTGAATTATGATTTAGTCAATAGAACATACAATTATAAAACCGATATTGAGAAATATATTAACGGAAATAAATCGAGTCCTCGAGCTGTTCGGAAAGATGCTGTACTAGTAAATGAGTGGATCATTTCAAGTGATAGTGCTTTTTTTAAAGACTTAGACGAAAATCAAACGAAACAATTTTTTCATAGTGCTAGAAATTATTTTGCTCAAAAATATGGGGATCAAAATATCCGTTATGCTCAAGTACATATGGACGAACGTACTCCGCATATGCATTTAGGAATTGTGCCTTTTACAGAAGATAAACGCTTATCTGCTAAAACAATATTTAACCGTCAAGCTCTGCAATCTATTCAAGAGGAATTGCCGAAATATTTACAAGAGCAAGGTTTTAATATTGAACGTGGGCAAGAACATTCGGATAAAAAACATTTAACAGTAGACGAATATAAAACACTTAAAGACCGTACCAAACTTAAAGAGCTTAAAGAAACAGAACAAGAATTAGCAGAAAAAAATCAAATTTCCCAATCAAAATTAGAAAAAGGGAAAAAAGAATTTGGGGAATTAGAACAAGAATATGATGTTCTAGTTGCTAAATCCATTAGTGCAGATAAAGAAGTTAAAGATAAAGAAAAAGAATTAATTCAATTTGGATTTCGTGATAATCATGAAATAGAAAAGAAACCAATCCTCCTTAGAAAAGGTTATTCAGCTGTTAAAACTAGCGATTTAGAACAGTTAGAAAAAGACGCTGGTCTTTCTATTTTGGCAAATAAAAAATATGAAGATGAAAATACCAAAAGGATGGTCGCAGAAAGAAAATTAAAAGTTGTAGAAGATGACAACAAAGTACTTAAAAGAGAGTTAGGTGTAACTCAAAACAAGCTAGCAGCAACTCATAAAAAGCTTGATTCGTTTATAGACGATTTTAAGGATCAATGGAGCTTTGCAAAAGAGTATGTTAAACAAGCTCTTGGTAAGAATTTAGATGATGTATATGCAAGATTTCAAGAGAAACAACAGGAAAAACAACAAGAAGCTTCTAGGAGAGCAAGTAGAAATGACTTATCACGTTAGATAAGGGGTCATAAATCGTTTCTAAGACGTTTTAAGCTTGTTTGCACATAAATACTAGTGAATGATTATGAAACTGTTTAAACATGCTTGTTTTTCTTTTTATAAGCACTTGGGTATGTAGGGCTTGCCCTGCACGAACGTAGTGAGCTATATAATCAAACTTTAAGTCTTATCAAAATAGGTATTTGAAGCCTTTTAAGCAAGTTTAATCTGCTCCCACCTTCCTTGCTGAGGGTTTAGGTTTTGACCTACCAACGAGCGTACAGCGAGGCGGAGTTAGATGTGAGAGTGGTTTTCTCTCACTCCTTTGATCTTTATTTTTTGAACTTTATATCTGTTTTAATTTCTATGTGGTTTGTAGGTCAAACACAAATCAACGACACACAAACTGGTCTTTTTAATACTTTATATTAATACTTTTAAATACTTCTAAGTACTTAATGCGACAGGAATGCTTTAACACCGGTCTTAAAAGCATTAATAGAACAGTATAAAGTACACGATAGAACAGTATAAAGTACACCATACAACAGTGTAAAGTACACCACTCA
>JAVWJE010000150.1:0-1979 GCA_036639135.1 Carnobacterium sp.
CATCATTGGCATAACTTGATTTGTTGTTGCCATTATCTGAAGCAAACAATTCTAAGAAGTTGATTGGGTCTGCATAGTCTGCACCCCATCCAGACATTTCGATATCATAGTCTTGTTTTGTATCTGCTTCTAGACGTACTTTGAATGGTACGTTACGTAATTTAATTTCTAAATTAGGCAAGTTTTGAGTTAATTGACCTTGCATGTATTCTAGAGATTTTTTAGCGTTTTCTCCATCATCTCCAAGGATTTCCAATGTTAAATTATCTTTACCAATCTCTTCTAGACCTTTTTTAAAGTATTTTTGTGCTTCTTCAACATTAAATTCTAATAAATCTCCATTTTGGTCGCGGAAGTCTTTACCTGTATCCGGATCCACTGCTAGTCCTTGTGGTACTAATCCATTAGCGGGTAAAGAACCATTTTGTAATACAGTTTCTGCATAAGCTTCTTTATCGAAAGCCATTGCAAGGCCTTTACGAATATTTTCATTTGCTAAATCAGTTTTTTGACCATTACGTTCTTGGTTGAATTTGAAATAGAAAACTGAAGAAGTTGGTTCAACGCGTAAATCTTCATTATCTTGTTGAGTCTGTACATATTCACCAGATAGTCTCATGCGATCAATTCCGCCAGTTTCATACAAGTTTAATGCAGTTGAAGTTTCTTTAACTACGTCAAAGTTAATTGTATCCAATTTAACATTGTCTACATCCCAGTAATCTTCATTCTTTTGGTAAACCCAGCTCAATCCAGTTCCATCCCATTCTGTTAAAGTAAATGGTCCGTTATAAACTAGGCTATCACTGTTTGATGCAAATTTATCGCCTAACTCTTCAACATAAGCTTGATTTTGAGGATAATACATAGGTAAAGTTAATAAATCCTTGAAATAAGGAACAGCACGAACTAATTTAACTTCAAGTGTTTTTTCATCTACAGCTTTAGCACCAAGTTCACTTGGTTCTTTTTCTCCACCAATAATCTCCGTTGCATTTTCAACAATGTCTTGGATCATATAGTTATATGAAGCAGCAACTGTCGGATCAGCAAGTCTTTGCCATGCATAGACAAAGTCATCTGCGGTTACTGGATCACCATTTGACCAATTTGCATCTTCTCTAATTTTAAATGTATATGTTAAGTTATCTTCACTAACTTTTGGTTCTTCTTCAAGCATTCCTAAAACTAATTCGCCTTCTAATCCTTGACGATAAAGTCCTTCAAAAACGTTGTTCATAACGTTTCCACCAACAACGTCTGTATTTAAAACAGAATCCATCGTTGGAATTTCGCCACTCTCTATTAAATTAAGTACTTGTTCTTTATCTATATCACTATCAGCCGGTTTCGATGAAGATGAAGTAGCTTCATTGTTCCCGCCTCCACCGCAAGCTGCCAACAGCAAGGCAGAAGTTGCAGTCATACCAAGCAAACTCAACATTTTATTTCTTTTCATATTGTTTTCCCCCTGTTTTTTATATTATACAGATTACTGTATGAGTGAATATTAGTCTACTCAAATAATTCTATCATCTTATTATCATTTAAGCAATACGTTTTTCATCATTTGTTAATAATTCCATTATCTATTAATGTTTTTTTAAAATTATTTCTTTTAATAGCTATAAACAGTTAAAATTTTATGAGAATTAAAATAAAATAGAAGTAGATGTGTATATCTTTTTAAAAGAAAAAATGATTGTATAAAAATAAATAAATCAATAAAACCTACTTGTTGTACATCATTTCGAACCATACATTTCAACAAAAAAAAAAGAGGATAGAACAGTTTATGTTCTACCCTCTTTTTTAGTATTTGTTAGTATTATTTATTTTCTAAAGCGACTTTAGCTTGTTCCGTCAATACTGTAAAAGCTGCTGCATCAGTGACTGCGATATCAGCTAACATTTTACGGTTCATATCAATTTCAGCTAATTTAAGACCATGCATAAATGTGCTATAGCTCATGTTGTTT
>JAVWJE010000151.1:0-1904 GCA_036639135.1 Carnobacterium sp.
TTACAAAAAATAGTGTTGGTGATTTTTATTCACCAACACTAAATATTATAGAACCTTTTGTTGTTAATCCCCTCTATTTTTCCATTAGAGTAAGGGGATATAAAAGTATATTTAAATAACTCATTAACGTCGTTTATTGTACAATCTTTAAAAGAAGGTTGAGAAACAGAGTATCTCGTTTCTTAACCTTCTTTTTTTGTATCTTTTCATGGTAAACGGTATACTTGATGCAATGTTATAAAGGGGAGTGACGAATTGAAAGCTTTAGTACACAAATTCGAAAAAGGAATGGACGGATTACAGTATGAAGAAATAGAAACTCCGAGCTTAAAAAAAGAAGAAGTTCGGGTGAAGCTTAATTTTGCTGGATTAAATCATCGAGACCTATTTACTATCGCTCAACATGATACAGAACCCCTAATTATCGGCTCTGACGGAGTAGGTGAAATAATAGAAATAGCATCGACAAATAAAGGTTTCAAAGTTGGGGACAAAGTAATCATTAATCCAGGACTAAATTGGACGAAAGTTTCTGATGCAGCACCAGATGAGTTTAAAATATTAGGCAATCCTGTATCAGGTACATTTGCTGAAGAAATTGTTCTTCCAATAGAAAATATAGCGCTAAAACCAGGCTATTTGTCTATGGAAGAAGCAAGTGTTTTGTCTCTATCAGCACTGACTGCTTATAGAGCTTTATTTACTAAAGGGAATGTAAGTACGGAGGATACTATTTTGATTCCTGGAATTGGAGGAGGAGTAGCTATTTATTTATTGCAGTTTGCTAAAGCAATTGGAGCGACAGTTTATGTCACATCACGTTCAAAAGATAAATTGGAGCAAGCTAAAAGACTAGGAGCAGACAAAGGCATTCAAAGTGAAGGAGATTGGAATCAACTCCTTGAAGAGAAAAAAGTTGATATAGTTATTGAAACGGTTGGGGCCGCTACTTTCCATCAATCTCTAAATCAATTACGTAAAGGTGGAACGATGGTTTTGATTGGTTCATCAACGGGTGACAAAATTGAATTTAATTTAAGAGAGTTCTTTTATGGTCAATATACATTAAAGGGAACAACAATGGGAAGTTCAGAAGAATACCAAGCTATGCTTGATTTCATTGAAAAACACACTATTAGACCCGTAGTAGATAAAGTTTTTAAGATAGAAGAATTTGAAAAAGCTTTTGACCACTTAGAAAATGGAAAGCAGTTTGGGAAAATTGGATTCGCTATTTCTTAATATTTTTATAAAAACAATGAATTTATTTTTAACTAAAAAGAAGGATGTGTAAAGATGGATTTTGAAAAAGCTGAGAATCGATTTTATAAAAATAATAAAGATGGAAAAATGATTGCAGAAGTTACTTATGTTCCTTCTGGAGAAGATAAGGTTATCTTAGAT
This sequence comes from Carnobacterium sp., assembly GCA_036639135.1. Classification (GTDB taxonomy): domain Bacteria; phylum Bacillota; class Bacilli; order Lactobacillales; family Carnobacteriaceae; genus Carnobacterium_A. The sequence continues at coordinate 1,405 of JAVWJE010000151.1, forward strand.
CATACATTCGTTGACCCCTCTTTAAGAGGACAGGGAATAGCAGAGAAATTAGTCAACCGCGTAGTTGAAGAGATGCGTGAAGAAAATAAAAAAATTGTTCCGTTGTGTCCATACGCAAAAACACTATTTGAAAGAAAACCTGAAATTTATGGCAGTATACAAGCAGAATAAATCTACTATTCTAATGTTAAATAAGGCATAAACGTTAGAAGTTCAAATTAATTAGATAGAACTATTAGCAAGCACAATGTTGGTATTAAAGCCGTATTTGTGCTTGCTAATTGCTTATATTGCTGTAATTTAACCAGATGTTTAAAGAAATAAAGGTATGACTTCCTCTTAAAATGAAAATAGGATTAAATTATTCATGAAAACTAGTTTTACTCTTTACATTTAGTGTAATTGTTTATATAATAAATCTTGTGCTTAAAGATTAAAAAACTAAAGGCCCGTTGGTCAAGTGGTTAAGACACCGCCCTTTCACGGCGGTATCACGGGTT
>JAVWJE010000152.1:0-1783 GCA_036639135.1 Carnobacterium sp.
TTATAATGAAGAACGACTGTTTCATTCTTTCTCCCCCTTCATACGAACACCTACGACATAAGTACCCCCAATTAACAATAAACCACCAAGGCCTAACATACTTCGATTAGTTTCTTCTCCCGTTTGTGGCAGAGTTACAACTTTTTTTGGTGTTTCCACTACTGTTTTAGTTGGATCCTTTGCTGGCGGATCATCGACTTTTTTTGCTGGCACATCTCCAAACTCAATTCCCACATCAACGGTCATTTCACTTGCCAGACCAGATATAGGAGCCAAAAGAAGCCAACAGCCTAATGTCAGCTGAATTATCATGAACTTCTTTTTTATTTTCATTCTTTCCCTCCTTTGGTCGAATGGTCCAGTGTCCACTACCGCTAGAGGCTACAACCATAAGCATTGGGCCTTCTTCGTTAAATGGTGATACACACTCCACTCTCTAAATTTATTGCATTATAGAATCGATGGCAGTTTGCCATCGTCATCTAACAATCTGATACTTCTTTAATAAGCCTCGACTTACCGAACACGAAGGGGTTATTTTTCCACAATTGTATTTAACTCTTCGTTTTGAGTCACATACTTATAGACTGAGCCGACTGATACATCGCATTCACTAGCAATTTGGCGAATCGACTTCTTATGTTGCTTACGCAAATAGATAATTTCATCGATTATTTTTTGATCTAAGCTTGGTCGCCCACCAACAATCCCATTTTCTCTGGCCTTAGCCATTCGTTTCAAGGTTAATTGCTTGGCGACCTCTTTCTCCATTTGAACAAGGCCTAGCATAATACGGAAATAATTAGTAAATTTGTCTTTATCTGTATCAATGCCCTCATTCTGAACAATTAACCGAATGTTTAACTCCTGCAATCTTATAAAAAAATCTTCAAGCTGCCTCAAGGTCTGCTCAAAAGCTGATAAACTTGTAATGACGAGTAAATCATCCTTCTTCAAACTTTCATATAAAACTTGAAACTCAACTGAGGTAGTTTCATCATCAATAAAGATATTTGCTACTTCATATTGAGAAATGGTGTTAACTTGTTCAATTATCTTTGCCATCTCGCTAGTTTTTTTAATGTAACCATAACTCGCCATCTTCTCACTTCCTCTATTTATCATCCTGCGGAAAAGCATTTCGCTTTACTGTTCTAGCGCCCTCTCCATAAACAAGTATAGGTTATCTGAACACCTGCGCTTACTTTCTTTCGGAATATCTCTCCCAAATGAACAACAAATAAAATGGAGAGTTTTAACCAAAAGTATAGAATCACTAATTGCCTTGGTAACTAATAATCAAAAAAGATCATTTTACTTGCCAAAAACACTACAAAAAGGATAAGCTTGCCACAGCCACTATTTTTAAAAGCTTCCACTACTCTTATAAAGGGCGAAAGGGGATTTACTATGTTACTAAGCTTTTTAAAAAAAAATGAAATTATCAAGTTAAAATTACTATCTATCTTGTTTGTTAATGATAAGGTTACTGGAAAAGAATTGGAGGATTTATTGCAGACTCCAGCAACCACAACAAGTCGAACAATTACCGTTTTAAAAAAGGATTTAGCTAGTGTCTTTCAAAACCAAATACAAATTAAAGAAAAAAAACAATTCTTTTCTTTAGCGAAAACTTCTGATATTTCTCGAACAGAAGCAGCAAATAAGCTTTATTATCATTACTTGGCAGCCTCTCTTGATTATCAGATTTTCAAATACATTATCTTTGAAAATAATACTCACATTTTAAAACTATGCACTGACATTAATATTTCTCAGAGTT
>JAVWJE010000153.1:0-1762 GCA_036639135.1 Carnobacterium sp.
CATTCTTAGTATCATTAGCATTCTGTATTGCAGCATCTTCAAACTTACCAGTAATTATCTATACAATCTACTGGAAGCGTTTCAATACAGCAGGTGCAGTTACAGCAATGCTAACAGGTTTAATCTCTGCTTTAATTCTAGTAGCTGTATCACCAAACGTTTGGAATCCAGTTGCAGGTAAAGCAATCTTCGTAGGTGATCCGTTAATTATGTTAACGAATCCAGCACTTATCTCTGTACCACTTGGCTTCTTAGGTGGGTGGATTGGTACAATGCTTTCTAAAGAAAGCGATGAAGCGAAATATCGTGAAGTTAACGTTAAAGCAAACACTGGTATTTCAGTACAAGACGCTTCTCACTAAAACGTATACAAACCTCGCAGGCTCATAGCTTGCGAGGTTTTACATTTGCTCCCCTATTTGCTGCAGTATAGAGAAACCTAACTGGAGAACTTTATATGTCACAATCAAAAGCTAGAAAAAAACGATTGTATTTAAAACGTACTGTTGGGAAAGATGTTGAACTAAATCGTCAAAGCGCCCCTTTCAGTACCCACGAACGCATGACTAAAACAAAAAACGAAGCGATTAAACACCATTTTACAAAATATAAAAAGCATAACTTCGTAGACATTTAACAAATCTACGAAGTTATGCTTTTATTCTTCTACTACTATTTTATTCGATGAAAAATTTTCTAGAATGATTTACAACAAATTGCTCATCCTATATAAAAGGAGATGAGCTCCGTAATGAAAAAACTAATTATTGCATTGAGTACTTTTTTAACTGCGAATTACATGCCTACCATATATCCCTCACTTATGACGAATGATCAACAAGAAATTCCTGCTTATGCGAAATGGGGACAACTTGCGATTAAAGAAACACAATTAAAATATCCTAATGCACGTATTGTTGACTATTTGCATGAGGGTAGCGAAACTACAGCAAATTCAACAATTGAAAGATTTAAACTGTGGTTAAAAGATGGCAGCAACGAATTTGGTGTTTTTATAAAAATTGAATATACTACTGCCACTGAAAAAGTAGTGAATATTGAATTTCATTCTACTTCTGGTAAATAGTTATAATGAATGCCCTTTTAAGGACCATCACCATAATCCGGGGTTGATTTCCGTTCTGCCTGAGCACCAGAGACCCCTCAGGTCAACGCGTTGTTGGTCACGAAGGTGTTGTCACATGACGTGTAAATGCTTTCGTTCCTTTATTTTGTTTTCTCTCAGGAGTCGTACAGTCTCCACTCCAATCAACCCGCAATGTATATTTAATAATACTATCTTTCATCAAATTGCATCCCCGACTATGGATGAAGAACTGATTTTAAGCCTTAGAAAGCCTATACTGCGTCTTTTTATCAAATTCAACAATTCATTGCCACAAAAAATAGAACGTCCTCAAAAGGAGCCTGGGCTATTAAAATGTCTCTTCTTACTTTTTACTTTTCCCATTTGAAATATGCTATATCGACTTTAAATGAACCGTTTGCTCAGCCTAACTGAAGGAAAAGACTATTCATTTTAGAAATGAATCTATTTAATTATTTTATACTGATTTGCTAATTGCCCTCAGAGAACATTATTTGACTCCACCAAATACAGCTAATTCCATCCATTTGAAATAACAGTCTGCATGAATGAATCCAATTTCTCTTAACCAATTGACTTGAATATCTACACGCTCTAAAATATTGTCGACTTTATCTGACCGGCTATAATAATCACTAGAGACTACTTCTCTTT
>JAVWJE010000154.1:0-1695 GCA_036639135.1 Carnobacterium sp.
ATGCAAATTAAAAAGGCGACATTTCGTTTTGAACTGAACGAAATGTTACCTTTTTAATTTGTTGTACTGTTTTAGAAATTAAAAGCGTTACTTTTTCAGTGCCCTCCTGAGAAGTTTTTTATTGTTTAATCCAATGTTCATTCTAGGGGTACACTTCAATGATTCAGTGCTTCTTTTCCTATCTTTTTTTATTTGAAGAATTCTGGTTTTGAGAAAGCTGGGTTAGGGTATGTGTAGAAGCCTTCTCCAACTTGCTTTCCAACCTTGCCTTTATCAACGAACTGTTCTTTAAGAATAACGGCAACCCTAGCCATATCGTCGTCACCTTGTTCTCCCATCATAGTTGCAATAGAGTAACAAGTATTGATGCCGATCATATCCATTAGTCCAAATGGCCCGAATGGTCCTTCTGTACAAATCATATATGTTTTATCAACCAGTTCAGGAGTTGAGATGTCATTTACGTATAAACGTAGTGCTTGTACACATAAAGGAACAAATAGAGCATTTAATACATAACCAGGAAATTCTTTTTCAATAGGAATTGGAACTAGTCCCATAGCTTTTGCAAATTCAACTACTTGATCAAAAACCTCACGTTTTGTTCCTGAGTGCATCATTACTTCACCGATGTTATGTTTCCAAACCTCCGTACAGAAATGAAGAGTTGTAAACTTCTCAGGTCTGTCAATAAATCCAACTAATTGACTTGGTGGAATGGTTGATGAGTTTGTAGCAAAAATAGTTTTCTCTGGAGATACTTTAGAAAGTTCTCTATAGAACTTCTCTTTAACTGGAATAGACTCTGGAACAGCTTCAATAACTAAATCAGCGTTTTTAACCGCTTCTGCTAAATCAGTAAAACCAGTGATACGATCGTAAGCAGCATCAACTTGATCTTGTGTTGCTCCTACTTCGTCTTTATAGATCTCCATATAGCTTTTAAAGCGTTGGTCTGCAGCCTCTAATGCTGTATCATTGATATCATAAAGCGAAACTTCAAAACCACTAAACGCGGCTTGAAAAATAATTTGGCTACCTAAAATGCCGCCACCTGCAACAGTAATATTTTTAAAATCCATTGTGCAAATTCCTCCTAAGTTTTCATATAACGGCTTAATTATAACTAAATCAATTTCACAATTCAACTTCCTGGGACTGTCAATATTTTGTGTAAATGACAATTCAACCTTTTCTTGTAAACTATCACTTTTTTAATTTTTAACACTAGATTCGTGTGGCGAAGCATTGGTTGTAGTCTTCGAAATTGGGACACAAGGAATCATAATTGCAAGATCACCAAACTCAGTGTACAGTTTGCATGCATACGAGCCATTACGTGAATTACCCGAATTGAGGCCAATACAGTCGTATATTTCATAATCTAAAAAGACCGTCAGCTCCGTCGCCAACAGCGTATTCACAGCTGTTTCTAAATGGGAACGAAAAACTTCGGTAATATCTTGTTTTTTTAATAGAGCATCGACAATATCTGTTGTAAACTGATTCATAGGGAAGACCTCTTTTCTAGGATTGGTTGTGGTGACTTAATTCCACCAAGAAAAGGTCTTCCTTTTTTGTATTTATTCATTTACACAAAATATTTTACACTCTCGTTAAACAATTAAAAATGAAGGACGACGAAATTCTCCATCAAGACTTGGTAAATTATACACTGCTTCTTTAGTTGGGATT
>JAVWJE010000155.1:0-1599 GCA_036639135.1 Carnobacterium sp.
AATTTTTTAGTTTCTTCTTCTTGTTTTATTATTTCAGTAAGTCTTTCTTTTTGTTGTTGTTTTTTATTTTCACTCTCGACTTCAAATTGCTTTTGTAATTCTTCTAAGCGTTCAATTTGTTTGGGATTGGTATTTAATTCATATTCTGATTGATTTAATAGAACTTCTGGTTTTGGGAAAAGTTCAAATTGAAAAGCTTTCTTTGCTTTGATAGGTGGACGGTTTGCAAAGACGATTAACTCTGTATCGTCTGGCATACTTGTGACTTCTCCTGCGGTCATTAGATCACGAGCGGAATATCCCTCGTTGTCTGAATGACTGGAACTGCTACCCTCTTGTTTTGTATTCTTAGAAGAACTTTTATTGCTTGTTTCAACTTTTACTGTTGCTTTACCGAGTAATTCAGAAAAATATTTAGCTGTTGTATTATTAGCAGCGTTCATACAAATTTGAATGGAACAGTTCCCTAAAATACTTTCTGCTTTTTCTTTATTGTACTTATCTTGTATTTGAGTAAGACTTTGAATGATAGTCGCTACTCCAATTCCATATCCTCGACAAGTAGCAAGAAATTCCTCATAATTCGTAAACTTTCCTAAGTTTACGAATTCATCAAGAATAAAATTAACTGATACTGGTAATTTAGAATGATGATTTGAAGCTAATTCATAAAGTTGGTCGAATAGTTGAGAGAAGAAAATATTTGTAAGACCTTCCCAACTTGTATCCATGACTGGAATAATAACGTATAGCATGGTTTTTTTTCTTCCAATATCTTGTAAATTAAAATCACTAAAACTTGTAAATTCTGATACGGTTAAATTAATATAATCAGCAATAGTTGTTAGCAAAGATACAATAATACTACCTTTCATATCCCCTCTAGATTTTTTATAACCTAATTCATACAATCGTTTTGCAGGGTGTTGAATTTCTAATGAGGCAAAAACGTTATCCAATTCGCTTTCTTCTCCTGCTTTATCTGCTTCTGCATGGTTTTGAAGAAAGTTTATGATACCCTCCATATTGCGATTCTCTGGTTTGTTTTCATACTTAACATATAAGATTAAAGCAGACAATAAAGAGCGTTGAGAGTAGTACCATATATCTTTCTTTCCCTCTTTATTTGAACTATCTACTATCTTTGTTGCTACATTTGTTGCGTCGGTGTCGCTGTTGACATAATCAATAGGGTTATACCTATCTGAATGATTCATTTTACTGAAATTTATAACATGAACATCATATCCTTGTTGTTTTTTAAAGTCCGCTGTATTTTCGTAAACCTCTCCTTTAGGATCGGTTACGACAATGCTATTTTCTGTTTCATTTAAGACGTTGGTTATAACAAAGCCCTGCGTTTTATAAGAGCCTGGGCCACCAACAACCATGATATTACGATTTGGCTTACTATCTGTCGGTTGAATGATATAATCCTCTTTTATTTTCCCTAGAATAGTTCCTGTCATTATTTCCCCTCCTTTTCGAGTGACTTTTTAAAATCAGATTGTACTTTGCTTTTTGGTTGTTTTATAAAGTTAGTCGTATCAAAAATTTCTTTTAAGTTAGCCCAACGTGCTGAACCATGATAGGTGTTGC
>JAVWJE010000156.1:0-1547 GCA_036639135.1 Carnobacterium sp.
CGTTGATTGAGGATTTCATGTCGCCTACAGAAGCTGCGTCCTCCGAAGCTTCGGAAGCATCACTTTAGAGGCCTACGGCATAGGCTTATAAAGTGTCTATTTTAGCCATTCCTTGTTGGTGTTGCACAGAATAAAAAGATAACAAAACAGCCTTCAAGTCCTTATGTCATAAGGCTTTGAGGACTGTTTTTGTGTTTTGCGAAAATAGTAGTCAAATAGTCGTCACGAGATGGTCAATATTTTAGAATTAAGAATATCACAATTTAGAATAAAAAGTCGCCTTCAGATTGATTTCCGCCATTTTGAAAAAACATAATATAGTAAATTGGAATGTAGGTAATCTTTCCTTTTTTAGAAATCGTTCTTTCATTTGACACTACAAAGGCCTTCTTGATGTGATAATCTTCGTTACTAACAAAGGAATTTAAAGCACTATGAACGGTGTAATCTTTACCGGATTTTACTTCAATAGGAATTGCAGAAAGGCTATCAAAATCATCAATTAAATAATCAACTTCGCCACGACTGCGATTGTCATAATAGTAAAGGTTGTAGCCATGAGCAATAAGCTCACTTGCCACAACACACTCGTAAACAGAGCCTAAATTAACACTCTTTTGGTCAGATAAAATAGCACGAATGTTATTGCCATAAAGAATACCCGAAAGAACACCAACATCGTTTAGATAAAGCTTTAAAAGATTTTTCCCGGCTGACTCAATAAGTGGAAATACAGGGTTTGAAATTGCTTTAACATTTAATGCAATGCCGGAGCTTACTAAATAATCAAATTCATCTTGATAGTGCTTAAATGTCTTGCCTTTTTTAGATTCAATATCTTTGACGATGACACGCTTTTTTTTGTTTTCCATATTAGATGAGATAAGATCGTAAATTCGTCTGATTTTTAGCTTTTTGTCTTCATCATATTTAGAAGCATCGACAGCATAATAATCATGAATTTCACGTTGAATCTCTCTTACGGATTGGATGTTTTTTTCGGAAATATAAATATTCACTGCATCGGGCAGCCCACCCACTAAAAGAAATTTGCGGAACAAATCCATCATTTTATTGTGTGTGGTTTCATCTAAAGATTCTGATAATAGAAATTTTTTTCGCATAGAAGAAATAGCGAGTTCACCCATTCCATTAGCATATAGAAATTCTTCAAAATCAAGTGGAAACATTCTTATTTTTTTGATGCTACCCATAGGAATAGATGTGGTTTGATGCAAAGTTACTCCCAAAAGTGAGCCACTTGCAATATAGGTAAATTTATTATCCTTTGATAAAAACTTTAATAGAGTGAGTAAATGTGGATACGCTTGAATTTCGTCTATAAAAATCAAAGTATTTTCTTTTTGCTTCATTTTATAGCCGTAAGTTATACTAAGCTGTAAGTAAAAGTCATCCACAGTTTTTACATCTGCAAACAACCTTTCACCTAAATAATCTTCAACCATATTTACTTCAATAAAGTTTTCGAATAGCTTTTGGCCCACATAGCTAATGATATAGGTTTTACCAATTTGCCTTGCTCCATC